>WYEI01000110.1 GCA_009903905.1 Pyrobaculum sp.
CGGCAGAGGCAAAGGCGAAGTCTATCTGCCTTCCGTCTACGCGCTCATACAACTTCTTCTCGCCGTAGGAGTACGCAACGTCATACCTCCACCTCCCCTCTCTGTACCTAGCAATGCGTTCTAACAGCCTCGCCATGGCGTTTGTCACCTCAGCTGACTCTGGGCTCATGAGGCGATACTTCAACGTGAAAAGGACACCCTCATAAAACAAATACGCCTCCTCCCTCTGGTGAGGTGTTATGTCGCATCCCACTTCGCCTTCATCAGACTTCGAACAACTGAGCAAGATGTCGCCCACCCTCAGCCTTGCCCATCCGCCGTTATCAAGGATTTGTTCAGAGGTGCGCATAGCCAGCTCGTAGTCCTCTGAAAGCAACGCAAAGAGGTAGCTGAGGAAAAGCGACTTCCCGCCCCCGGGTCTCCCCATTATGACCGTGACGTCGCCCAGTGTGCCTGAGCCCTCGAGAAGCGGCTTCTCCGCGCTAGGCCGAATGCTTATCTCAAATTCCATCGCTCGGCATCGAGGAGGATATTTGTAACTTTCTCCATGTCTGCCATTAGGCTACGGACTTTCCTCCCTCTCACCGAGTCCGTCCCCGAGCCTCTTAACGCTGAGAACATCTGTCTCGCCACCCCGCCGAATAGCACGTACTCACCCAAGGCGTTGGGCGCCGTAGGCTCATACGTTGCAAAGTACTCATGTCGTGGAACAGTATGGCAAGCTCCACGGCGTCTTCGTCGCCCAGCATCCTCTTGAGCCACCTCCCGTAGTAAGGCCTTAATTTGCACCACTCCTCGAGGGCCAGCTCTATATGCCTACCGTACTCCTCTATCTCGATCCCGTGTTACGCGGAGTAGCAGATCATGCCACCTTTTTAGACCTCGGCCTTCTTGCGGCTGTCGACTTCTTTCCGCCGGCGCCCGTCTCCCGAATCAGCTCGACTCTCAACCCAGCCTCGTCGTAGTAATCAAACACGGCGGATCTAGGCACGACGAGCAGGCTATATCTTTCGACTGAGCAATCCCTCCCTACTGCAGAGGCGTGACTCTGACGGCGCCAAGCCCCAGCGATCTGTTGCTCCCCACGCCGAAGGCCTCCGCCAAGGAGAGAATCCTCCACATGTCCCCCAACATGGACGTCTCGAAGGCCCGGTACAGAGCCCAACCCACAAAACCCCGAAGCCTCCGGCCCCCCGACAGGGACACCGTGACAGGCCTCGCCCGGTAGTCCAGTACGCCAACAGCCGCATAGGCCCATTTATAGATGCGGACCGCATCTCTAAGCCCGATCAGCCCCAGCCTCAAGGCGGTCCTAGCCGCCGATTTGAACAAATTGCGAGGCGACGGCGTGATGTCGTATACAGGCACAGAGCGCTTTACGTAGGGCGGCGTTTCAAACCGAACCGGCGAGAGGAACTCCACCCTAAACGCCGGCGTCTGCTGCGTAGCTGGCCGCGGCGGCCTCCAGAACTCCAGCTCAGCCGGGACGACCCGAACGCCGAAAAGCTCGAAGCCGCCCCTCACCGCCTCCGCGAACCTCTGCCCCAACCCCTCGTTGAAAAAGGCAGCGCGGAGCTCCACCTCGGCCCCTGCCGCGGCGGCGGTCGGCCCAAGCGCCGGCTTGCCGTCTACCACCAGCGGCCAGACGGTGAAGGGCTTCGGCCCCCTTTCCGGAAGCCCCGGCAAGAGCCGATGCACCACCGCATGCGCCAAGTAGCCAGAGAAGAAGTTGAGCGCCACCCCCCTCTCCAGAAACCCCTTGAAGGCCACCACAGACACAGCTCCCCCACAACACCGCAATATAAAGAACGCATTTAACCGACCGCTTAAAACACGGCGTACCGGTGACGCTTTATATCTATAAAACGTTAACTCTCCTGGTATGTAACAATGTAAAGCAGGGATCCAGTTTATAGAACTGGACAACTTTTCGGCGTAGGCCTGCGCCGAGATGCAGAACACGTAGCTGTGGACAAAACCACCAGCACTTATAGAAGCAAAATTGAGCATGAGTTGAATTAAGTTGAGAGGCGCCTATTTTTCTTTGCCACTTCTGCATCGCATTCGTTTATAATTCCGAGCAAGGCAGAGGCGGCGTACAGTAGCTTTGGACGCATACGCTTCCCTATTACTTCTAGTAACCTGCCATGGGTTCCGCTTCTGGTGGTGCCGGATAGCGCGAGGGCGACGTCTCTCAGCGCCTTGCCTAGCTCCGTTCTGGGGCTCCACGCCTCGATGGCTTGTCTATATTCGTAGCATCTCGGGGCGAGGCCGCCCACTGAGTGGCGCTCATAGGTTTTGTGGGAGTAGTGATGAAACGCTATGGCGAATAGAGCGGCGTTAGCTATGGAGGGCTCCTCGAAGGAGTTGCGAAGCGGCATCGACGCATCTCTATCTTTAACCTTTAGCATCACCTCGTAAGCGAAGTCGGTGGAGCGTGCCTCATGTAGGGGAAAGTATTCGGTGGAGGTCTTATACGCCTCATCGGCCTTCCCCACGTCGTGCATCAGCGCTACGAACTCCATGAAGTCCATGGCGAGTTCGGGCGACGTTTCGAAGACTTTCGCAAGCTTTCTGGCGACGTAGATGCCCCTTACGCCAACGCACCGTGCCACCTCTGTGAGGTGGAGAGCCAGAGGCTCGCCGGGACCGGCTAGGCATTCAGAAGGGGCCATAGCCCGGCGTGTACTTCTCAAGGATGAGCTTTGGCACCTCCCTGCACCGCTCCACGGCGTCTACTAGCCACTTTACGCACTCCTTTGCATCCCCGCACCTAGGCGGCGGTTCATGCCTGCAGTTACCGGCGACGGCCGCAGATACGGGCAGGTCGGCGGCTTTCGACAGAGCCGCCGTGAAGCAGTTCTCGGGGCTTGGCGAGGCGTCTCTACACACCTCTATCAGCGCCGACCGCACAAACGAGGCCCCAGAGTCCAAATAGGCCTTCCTCAATTCCTCCGGCGGCACGTGGATGAAGCCCGAGATTTGCTTCAAGAGCCAGTAGAGGCCTTGCTCCCACTCGACCTCCCCTCTTAGCAAGCCCACGTAGCTATCCTCCCTGTACGGAAGCCTCCACTCCTTAACCGACGCATAAGTTTCTGCGTTCTTGCCGAAGAGATATATCTTGCCCTCGCAAGGGCCTCCGTATCTGCAGACCCTCCCGATCCTCTGCACAACAGACTCGGCGACGTCGGCCGAGGTTATGAGCACGTCGAAGCTCACGTCTACGCCAGCCTCGATGGCGCTTGTCCCCACCACAACCCTCGCGCGATCCAGCATGCTCTCCGCCCTTTGTCTGTCCTCCCTGGTGAGCATCGAGTGTATGAGGACGGCCCCTAGCGACTTGGCCAAGTCTACGGCCTTCTGGATGTTGTTTATTATCACTAGGACCCTCCTCCCTTTCTCCATCTCCTTTCTGGCGCTCTTCTCTACTTCGGCCTCGTCTATGACCTCCACGCTGTATTTAGTCTGTGAGAACATCCTCTCGAACTCGTCGTCATGCACCACAATCCTGCCTTCTTCTTCCTCGTCCCTGTCGCCAAGCTCAATGAACGTAAAGTCCCTAAAGAATTCCCTCTTCCACCCGCCGAGCGTGGCAGACATCACAATCACCGGCACCTCTGCGCCTCTGAGCACCTCCAGCGAGGCCTTGAGCGCGGTTAGGGCCTTCCCAGTCTCGTCTTGGGCTGCTATGTGTGCCTCGTCGAAGAAGACGCAGGAGGGGTATATGTAGGCAAACGGTATGTGGTAATGCACAGACCTCAGATGCTTCTCCAGGAACTTGTGCATCTCCGCGACGGGCACCCTAAGGAGGTTGTGGACGAACGAGTCGAGCGTCGTGAGGACGTACTCCCCTCGGAAGTACGGATCCTTCACGTACCTCTTTCTGAGGGTCACGTCTCCGTCTTGGTACGTAAACTCTATGTCTTGATGCTCCTGGACGTATCGGCTCAGGGTTTTGTGGAGGATGGCCCTGAGCGGAAACACATGTATAGCCCGCCAGCAGAGTCCAGCCTCGCGGTATGCCCTGTAGAGGCGCGGCCCCGCCACAGTCTTCCCGTATCCCGTCGGGAGCTCCAGCACCATATATTGCACGCCGCTCCTCGTCACGAGGTCAAGAGCCCTAGAGATGGCCCTCCTCACGGCACCTGCTCCAGCAGGCCGTTTAAGACCTGGCGCTCCTTAGACGTAAGCTTCTCGGTCTGGGTCATGTTGCGCAGGATGCCGTACAGACGCGAGAGGTCCCGGGTCTGGATGTAGGCCAAAAGAGCCGACGCGACAGCCTCAGTGTATTGCGACTTCGCCTCCACGAGCCCGATGTAGAAGTCGGCGAACTTCCTGAAGAGCCTGTAAAACGCCTCGTCGTAAGGGCTGGCGGATGCGCCCAACGGCATGGAGGTGAAATACTTCTCCTTGATCAGCACCAGCCTGGCGAGTCTCCCGGGGCTGTGCCTCGCCGCTAGGGCCGTCGCCAGCATGTAGAGTTCTGTGTAGCCCAATCCGCCGGACGCAAGCCGTAGGAACTGCCTATTCATGTCTATTATATTCTGTCTATCTTCGAGCTTCCTGCCATCTACGTCTATAAACGCCAGCAGGACGTCATCGCCCACAGCCACCCTAAACAGCACGTCGGCCGCCTTAGCCAGCTTGCTGAGACCAGGCACTGTTCTGAAGGTCTCAGAGGTCTTCAGCTTGTAGAGGTGTGTAGTGCTCTTCAGATATTCCTTCACTTCCACGACCTCGTCCGAGGAGAGAGCGACGTCGCATTTGCTGAAGTCCTCCGGGGAGAGCAACAACTGCTCCAGCTTCTTCCCCCTCCTCCCTGCCCAGTCTGCGATTTTGCCATTGAACTCATCCACGAATTCGTTGCGGTCGACAACGCTCCACAGGTCGAACCCGGTGACTACGAGCGAGGCCACGTTGGCCTTGTAGAAGTATACGTACCTGACGTATTCGGCAATGTTGCTCAGGTCTATACAGACGGATCCGCCCCCTGCCTGCCCGGCCCTCTCGGGCTCCTTCCTACGGCGCGGCATGTTCGGGTACAACTGCTTGAAACTCCCCCTCCTCCGTCTTGATCTTGACGGGAACCCACCCATTCGCCAACTCCACCAGCTCCATATATTCGTCAAACGGACGTGGAAGGCAGAACGGCTCAACCCCCGCGTTGAAGGGATCGCCGCCCGGCCGCCACGCCATGTAGTTCACCAAGAATCCCTCTCCGCATCCGCCTGGCAACGCCCTAGCCGGCAGGTAGAACCTGGTCCTCACCGCGCCTCTGTGTTTCTCGACGCTGTGTATCCTCAGCGACGTCGCCGAAACCAAGCTTTCCTTTGGGCCTATACGGAATAGGTAGCCAGCCCTCCTGGCGAGCTCCTCATCGTCAAGCGCATACAGCACGTAGGCGGGGCCGTAGTAGTACACCTCCAACCTCGACGCCGGCTGGTGTAGGACCTGTAAGACGGCCCCCGCCACTCCTATGGGGCTGAGCGCCGTAGATAGGAGGGCTTCGGGCTTCTGCAATCCGCCGTAGTTTCTGAACTCTTTAATGACGTCGTCACTCAGGGCTTTAGTCTTCAGCACTTCCATGGCGGCGGATATCACCTTCAGCCGCTGCGGTCTCTGGCTAAATACGGAGAAGTGCCGCGATATGTTCTCCGCGGAGGCATACGGCGGAACCCAGAAGGACACGTAGCGCACCTTGTTCACCAACTCCTCAAATGCATCGCTCTCATTGGGGTAGAAATGCGCCGCGGCCAGCGCCCCTATTAGAGTGGAGGGAGGAGGGGCGATGTTGCCCCGCCCGTGCTCCGCTAAAAACGGGACCGATGTGTAGGGGGAGAAAAAATCGAGCTTCACCAACGCGTAGATCATCTCTTCAACATCTCCGCTACTGCGGCCTTCACCTTGTCCACGAGGTCCTCCAGCGAGTCCGCGGCCTCTGCGCCGTCTTGCTTTCCACAGCCCGTCACGCCCTCCTTGTCGAAGCAGAACAGCTTTATGGACCCTGCGCCGAACTTCCCTGCGCGGTTGATGTTCTCGCCGACGTAGTCGCCGAGACGTGGCGGCGACACCACAAACGGCATGGGATGCGATGCGGCGGCGATTCCGCCTAGAGCCTCGATCACCGGGAGGTACCTGGCCTTCTTTGCGCCGAAGAGCAACCCGCCGTAGAGCGCCTTTAGGGCATCTAGGGCGAGCTCTATGCGCCCCAGCCTATCTTTAGTGTCGATATACCTCCCATCCTCAAGGCGGCCTATCCTCTCGACGTCAATCGCCACGCCGTGTATATATACGGCCGTGCCAGCCTCAACCTGATAAGGAACCTGCTTATCGGGGTTCTCCAAGTTGTATCTAACGTGTAGTTGCGGCATCAAGACGCCCCTTGCGCTTGTGGCATCCGGCACCATGTAGCTGAACATAACAGGCGAAGTCCGGCGTATAACCGCCCCCTTGCCGCCCTCCCCCCTCTCTTTAGTGGCCATGAAGCCCGTGAGGTCTTCAACCACACACGTCTTTATCCGCTCGTCGTATCCCACATCCACCCTGTCGGCCCTCTTGAAGAAGCCGCCCAAGTGTTCGTAGCTTCGGCACTCTTCGCAGACGGGAAGCTTCCTCTGCTCCGCGAGCTTAACTAAAGCCGACATGTAGCCGAACGCCACGGATTGGCCGGACACGGCGGGCGCCGTGGTGATCCTATACCCCTTCAACCTGCCCGCCTCGTCTCTCTCCTGGATTAATACAGGCGCTACTCTATGCCGCGCGTAGTTGCCGACGGCCTCGGCCATGTTAAGCGCCTCGACCTCGACCCGGAACCTGAAGCCAAACGAAACGAACATGCTACTCCCCCTGACCCTCCTTCCTTTCTTCGCCCTCTTTCTCTCTGCTCGACATAGCCCTCGCTAGAGCCCTCAGCGCCACCTCCTTAGCAAAATACGGCCTATTATTAATTATAGCAAGAGTTTGCCTTATAGAGTCCTCAAGACCAGGGGGAGGCGGCTCCCCCTTCTCGGTCGACACATACCTCAACGCGCTGTAAAGGGCCTCCCTCGCTATTTTCATATAGAACTCATCGTTGTCCTCCACGCGGCTCAGCATATCGAGGGGACCGTAGACCTTGTCGCGGGCAAGCCTAGCCAACAGATCCACAACCGGCTCCAGGTTGAGACCTCGTCTCTCTGTCATAGACCCATATCCAGACCTTGTATATAAACATTACTGTACACATAACATATATCAACGTTTTGCATCTACCTGCAAAAGTAACCTTGCGAGTACCTTGATTACATCATCTGTCCTGTACGCTTTTGCTCGCCCCTTCTCGGCCTTGACAAGCCCCTTCTCCGCCAAGTTCTCTAGGTGCCTGTAGGCTGTGGAGCTGTCGATGCCGAGCCTCCGCGCGACCTCGTCGGCGGGGCCGTCGGCTTCGGCCAGGACTCTGAGCTTGGCGGGGGAGAGACAGGTCAGATGAAAGACCTTGGAAAGAGCTGTGGCCTCTATGGGGTCCGGCGCGTATTCTGGCAATACATATATCTTAACGCCCTTCAGTGATGCCGCTATGAATGTGAGGAGGACGAGGGCTCTGGGCC
>WYEI01000211.1 GCA_009903905.1 Pyrobaculum sp.
GCCTACGACTTCGCCGGGAGGCTGAAAAAGATGGGCTTTAGATACGTGCTTGCGTACGTCTCGCCGGAGAACTACAAGGCTTTGGCCATAGCGAGGAAGATAGGCGCCGAGATAAAATGCAGAGACGTCTGCGTCGTCCAATACGTGCTGGCCGAGGGCGGCGAGGAGATGTGCAGAAGATAAGTTTATATAGAGGCTCGATCGGGCTATTGATGTCTAAGGGGCGAGTTTACAGGCGTACCTCGTCCTTGAGGACGGCACCGCGTTTGTAGGGAGGCATATAGGCGCGGAGAAGGTCGCCGCAGGCGAGGTCGTATTCACCACCGCCGTCGTCGGCTATCCCCAAGTCCTGACGGACCCCAGCTACAAGGGGCAGATAGTGACGTTTACAATGCCCCTCATCGGCAACTACGGCGTTTCGGAGGACCAGCTGGAGTCAGACGGCATAAAGGCGGAGGGCGTCGTGGTGTTTGAAGCCACCGCCCCCAGCCACTACAAGTCCGTCATGTCTCTCCACGAGTGGCTGGCGGCGGAGGGGGTCCCAGGCATAGCCAGGGTAGACACCAGGGCCCTCGCCATTAGGCTTAGGGAGCACGGGGTCATGATGGGGGCGCTGGGGCCTGAGGAGCCCGGGGAGTTGCTCAGGAGGCTCAAGGCTTCTCCGCGCTACGACGAGGTTAACTACGTCGACTTGGTCTCGGTGAAGGAGCCCAAGGAAATGGGCGAGGGCAGGATCTGTATAGGCGTGGTGGACTGCGGCGTCAAGCGGAGCATCCTCGCGGAGTTTCTGAAGAGGGGGGTTAGGCTGAAGGTGGTCCCGTGCCGCAGGCCGGAGCTCGCCTTCGACTGCGACGCGCTTTTCATAAGCAACGGCCCGGGCAACCCCAGGCTGTTGGGCTTTTTGGCGGAGCGCGTCAGGCAATACGTCGAGTACAAGAAGCCCCTCCTCGGCGTCTGTCTCGGGCACCAGGTTATCGCCATGGCGCTGGGGGCCGACGTGTATAAGCTGAAGTTCGGCCACCGGGCCAGCAACAAGCCCGTGCGGGACCTCCGCTTCACCGGCAAGACGTACATCACTGTGCACAACCACGGCTACGCCGTGGACCCCAAAGGCAGCGGCTTGAAGGCGTGGGCGATCCAGCCAGACGACGGCACGGTGGAGGGCCTCTTCCACGAATCCCTCCCCGTCTTAACCACCCAGTTCCACCCCGAGGCGTCCCCGGGCCCCCACGACACCCGGTGGGTCTTCGACATGTTCGTGAAGCTGGCGGAGCGCCATGCCGGACGTTAAGAAGATATTAATTATAGGCTCCGGCGCCATCAAGGTCGCCGAGGCGGCTGAATTTGACTACTCGGGCTCGCAGGCCCTCAAGGCGTTTAGGGAGGAGGGCATAGAGACGGTCCTCGTGAACCCCAACATAGCCACCATCCAGACCTCGAAGCTCCTCGCAGACAGGGTCTACTTCGTGCCGATCCAGCGCCGGTTCCTGGTCGAGGTGATTGAGCGGGAGAGGCCAGACGCCGTTGCCTGCGGCTTCGGGGGCCAGACAGCCCTCTCCGCCTGCGTCGACCTCCACGACTCCGGCGCCCTCGGCAAATACGGCGTAAAGGTGGTGGGGACGCCCGTGAGCGGCATCAAGAGGGCTCTCTCCAGGGACCTCTTCCAGAAGGCCATGAGGGAGGTCGGCATACCGATCCCGCCCAGCGCGGCGGCCAAGACGCCCGAGGAGGCGCTGGAGACCGCCCGCGCCATAGGGTACCCAGTGGTGGTGCGGGTGAGCTTCAACCTGGGCGGCGCCGGGGCCTTCGTGGCTAGAAGCGAGGCTGAGCTCAAGGCCAGGGTGTATAAGGCCTTCGCCCAGTCCGCCATAGGGGAGGTGCTGGTGGAGAAGTACCTGGAGGGCTGGAAGGAGGTGGAGTTCGAGGTGGTGCGCGACGCCTACGACAACGTCGCGGCTGTGGTCTGCATGGAAAACGTGGACCCCATGGGGGTACATACTGGTGACTCCATAGTGGTGGCGCCGTGTCTGACCCTCACCGACGAAGAGTACCAGAAGGCCCGCAACATCTCCATCGGCGTGGCCAGGGCCATAGAGCTGGTGGGCGAGGGCAACGTGCAGGTGGCGGTCAACTACGCTGGGCCGGGGCAATACGCCATAGAGACGAACCCGCGCATGTCGCGCTCCAGCGCGCTTGCCTCAAAGGCCTCGGGGTACCCCTTGGCGTACATCGCGGCGAAGCTGGCCCTCGGGTACCGCCTCGACGAGGTGCTGAACCAGGTGACTAAACACACCGTGGCCGCCTTCGAGCCGGCGCTGGACTACATAGTGGTTAAGCACCCCCGCTGGGAGCACGACAGATTCGGCATATCCGAGGGGCTTGGCCCCGAGATGATGTCGATAGGGGAGGCCATGGGCATCGGCAGGTCGCTGGAGGAGGCTTGGCAGAAGGCTGTGCGGATGATAGACATCGGCGAGCCAGGCCTCGTGGGCGGCAGGATGTTTAAGGAGCTTACGCCGGAGGAGGCGAGGAGGTGCCTCGCGGAGTATAGGCCGTACTGGCCCATATGCGCCGCCAAGGCCATGTACCTCGGCGCCTCCGTAGACGAGGTGTATAGTTACGTTAAGGCGGATCGCTTCTTCCTCCGCGCCGTCCAACGCATCGTGGAGGCGTACAAGGCGCTGGAGAGGGGGGAGTACGACATAGAGGAGCTGAAGGTGCTCGGCTTCTCTGACAGGCAGATAGCGGAGGCCCTGGGGCGGGGTGAAGACGAGGTTCGTAGGATGAGGAGGCGGCCGGCGGTGAAGAAGATAGACACGTTGGCGGGGGAGTGGCCCGCCGAGACCAACTACCTCTACCTCACATACGGAGGCGTCTACGACGACGAGAAGACGCCCACAGACTTCTTGGTGGTGGGGGCTGGGGTGTTCAGAATAGGCGTCAGCGTGGAGTTCGACTGGTCCACGGTGAATCTGGCTCAGGAGCTCCGCAACAGGGGGTTTAAAGTGGGAATACTAAACTACAACCCCGAGACAGTCTCCACGGATTGGGACATTGTGGACAAGCTCTACTTTGACGAGATAACAAGAGAAAGAATAGTGGATATAGCGGAGAAAGAAGGCGGCGTCACCGTTGTTCTCTACGCAGGTGGGCAGATAGGGCAGAGGCTCTACAAGGAGCTGGAGGCCGCCGGCGTCAAGATAGGGGGGACGCGGCCCCGGTCCATAGACATGGCGGAAGACCGGGGCAAGTTCTCCGAACTGCTTGAGAAGCTGGGCGTGAGGCAACCGCCCTGGTTCGCCGCGAGATCGATAGAGGAGGCTGTGAAGCTGGCGGAGGACCTCGGCTACCCCGTCCTCGTGAGGCCCAGCTACGTGCTGGGAGGGACCTACATGGCGGTGGCGTACAACAAGGAGGAGCTCGTGGGCTTTCTCAAGAGGGCCGCTAAGATAAGCGGGGAGCACCCCGCGGCGGTCTCCAAGTTTATGCCCAGAGGGGTTGAGGCGGAGGTAGACGCCGTTTCAGACGGCGTGAAGCTCGTCGCAACGCCTATAGAACACATCGAACCCCCCGGCGTCCACTCGGGGGATTCCACCATGGTGCTCCCTCCCAGGAGGCTGGAGGAGTGGGCTGTGAAGAAGATGGCCGAGGCGGTACATAAGATAGCCAGGGAGCTTGAGGTGAAGGGCCCGCTCAACGTCCAGTTTATAGTCTACGACGATGTGTATATAATTGAGGCGAATCTTCGGGTGAGCCGCTCCATGCCCTTCGTAAGCAAGGCCACCGGCATCAACTACATGTCGCTTGTAGCAGACGTCTTAGTAAACGGCAAGCTCGCTGTAGACGAGGAGGTTGTCACGCTGAGGCCCAGCAAGTGGTGGGTGAAGTCGCCGCAGTTCTCCTGGTCGAGGCTGAGAGGCGCCTACCCGCGGCTGGGCCCCGTCATGTACAGCACGGGCGAGGTGGCGTCAAACGGCGCCGTCTTCGAGGAGGCGTTGCTGAAGAGCTGGCTCTCGGCGACGCCTAACAAAATACCGACTAGAAACGCCCTCATCTACACATACGACAGACACCATGCCGAGTTGCTTGCGCAAGCCGCCTCTCTCCTCTCCACAAGGCTCCAGGTCTACACCCCGGAGGATCTCGGCGAAGAGACGGCGGAGATGCTTAAGTGGAGGAAAATAGATATAGTAATGACGGCGGGGGACACCCCCGACAGGGACTTCCACATCAGGAGGACAGCCGCAGACACCAACACGCCGCTGGTGCTGGACTCCACGCTGGCGCTTGAGCTGGCCAAGGCCTTCCTCTGGTATTACAACAACGGGAAGCTGGAGGCGGCGCCATGGTGACGTTGGTATACGACGTGTTGAGGGAGGAGGAGAAGATGTTGATCAAGGCGGCAGAGAGGCTCGGCGTGAGGCTAGAGCTGGCGCAAATCGGCGAGGCCGTGGAGGTGGAGGGGTGGCGGCGGCAGGAAGTCTACCTAATACGCACCCTCAGCCACAACAGGGGCATAACCACCGCGGCGATTATAGAGGGCAGCGGCGGCATCGCCGTCAACTCCTTCTGCGCCTTGGTCACAAGCTGGAACAAAGCCGCCACACACGCCAAGCTCAAAGGCGTGGGGCTACCTGTGCCTAAGACCGCAATCCTCTTCGGCGAGGCCGACGTGGAGATAAGGGGAAGGGCCATAGTCAAGACGGTGAGCGGTAGCTGGGGCCGCAAGGTGGCGCTGGTCTCCACGCCTGAGGAGCTGAAGCTCCTCCTGAAGTCGGCTGAGGGCGACGTGTTGATGCTACAGGAAATGGTGGGGACGGGGGAGGACATAAGAGTCTTCGTGGTGGGCGGGAGAGCCGTCGCGGCCATGCGGAGGATTCCGCCGGAGGGCGACTGGAGGAGCAACGCCGCCCGCGGAGGCAAGACGCTCCCCCAGCCCATAGACGGCGAGCTCGAGGAGCTGGCAGTCAAGGCAGCGGAGGCGGTGGGCGCCCACTACGCTGGCGTCGACGTGTTGGTAGGCGATAAGCTGTACATAAACGAGGTAAACGGAATCCCCGAGTTCAAGGCCCTGGTAAAAACCACAAGCATCGACGTGGCGGCGCATATAATACAGACGCTCAAGGACCTCGCAAAGAGGTAGCGGCGTTCGCCTTGCAACTCGCCTCATTTAAACAACGAGAAGAGCTTATCCTCCACGTAGGGCTTTACGTACGTCCTCTCCCCAATCTTCACCAGGTAGTCGCCGCGCGGCGCCACCCGCCCGATGACTGAGTGAGACACGCCGATTTTCCTAAGCCTCTCCTCAGCCTCGGCGAGGTGGTCCGGCGGCACCGTGGCTATGAGCACGCCTGAGCTTAGGGTCTCCAGCGGGTCTATGCCGAAGGCTCTACACAACGCCTCCACCTCCGGGTACACGGTTATTCTGCCGGGGTCCGCCGCGATGGAGACGCCGGAGGCGTAGGCCACTTCGGCGAGCCCGTTGGCGAGGCCGCCCTCAGTGGGGTCGTGCATGGCTGTCGCCACGTCAGCCAAGGCAAGCGCCTCCCTAGTCACGGAGATGCGGCGTATGAACTCCTTGGCCTTTTCCACAGCTGATCTGTCGACCCCCCGCCTCAGCGCCTCCTCCTCGAAGTCTGTGGCCAGTATCGACGCGGCCTCTTGCCCCGCCGACTTGGTCATTATCACGTAGTCGCCGGGCCTTGCGCCGGAGGTCGAGACGTAGCGGCTCCCCACCCCCATCGCCGTGACGACGGCGAGCGGCCGGGCCACCGCAGTGGTGACCTCCGTGTGTCCCCCCACCACAGCCACCCCCAGCTCCCTCGCCGCGGAGTCCAGTTGCCCCGTGATCGCGTCTAAAACCCCCTCGTCAGCCTCGGGGGGTAGGAAGACCGCCACGGAGAGCCACATGGGCTCGACCCCCCTCACGGCTACGTCGTTAGTGGGCACATACGCCGCCAGGTAGCCCAGCAGCTTCACGGATCCCGATATGGGGTCGGTGTGGACCGCCAGGTAGCGGCCCCCCAAGTCGATGATAGCCGCGTCTTCGCCCAAGGCGGGCCCCACCACGACCTCTTTCCTAAAGGCGCCGCGTCTGCCCCACACCAGACGCTCCAAAACCTCCGGCGGCACCTTGCCGATTTTCATTAATAAGGGGGTTTTCTCTCAGTTAAATGGTTGACCTCAGCGGGAGGTGGGTAAAGATAGGCGACGCGGAGCTGGTGAAGTCGGTACACGAAGCCGTGGTGCTCGAGTTTGGACACAAGGCCCTTCAGTACACAGACACGGCGGGGGCGCCGGAGCCCAGGAAGGAGTTGCAACGGCTCCTCGCGCGGGCGGGGCTCCCACGCCACGTCCCGCTGTTTACAACCAGCCTTGCAGACAGCCTCAGGCTGGTGGCGGCGGCGCATCTGGAGCGGGGGGAGTGTCTAGACGTGGAGGACCCAAGCCAGAGGGAGGCCCTCGTCTACGCCGCTTGCGGGAGGCCGAAGGCAGTTTACATACAGCCCCACTGGCGGAACCCAGACGGCCACATATACAGCGCGGAGGAGCTGAGGGCCGCCGCGTCGCGGGCGCCCCTAGTCGTGTACGACCTAACCTACGGCCTCCTCGCCGCCGAGGTGCCGGCGGTGGCCGAAGCCGCCGTGGTGGTGGGGTCGCTCGACCCACTCTTCCCCGGGTTGCACCTAGGCTTCGTGGCGGCGCCGGAGGAGCTGTTTCCCACCTACCTCGCCCTCCTGGAGGGCGCATATCTGCACCCGCCCACCTACATGCAGTACCTCTTCTACGTAGCTATGAAGACGAGGGCCGTCGACAAGGTATTCGCCGTGCTCAGGCGGCGCGAGGCGTTGCTCCGCGCCTACTGTCCCGCCACGCCCTACTTCGCCTGGTGCAAGCCGCGCGACAAGACAAGATTTTTAAGGCTCGGCGCCATGGAGGGGAGTGTCTTCTCGAGGAGGGGACTCTTCGGGGAATACGTCAGGCTGGGCCTCACTAGTGCGACCGAGGAGGAGCTCGCAACCCTTCTATCCGGGGTTCCTCCAGAAGAACTTCAAGGTGGCGGCCATAGCTGAGAGCTTCGCCTTGAGCGACGGCTACTCGATCTACGCCGGCGTCTTGGCGAGGAGAGACGGCGCCGTGGAAGACGTGGCCCTCGCCACGGCGACTTTGGGCGGCACAGACGGCACCGAGGCCGCCTCTAATATTCTAGACGCGCTTCTGAGACCGGATGTCGCCATGGTCATGCTGGACGGGTGTGTTGTCTCCTTCTACAACTGGATCGACGGCGAGGAGTTGCGGCGCCGATACGGCAAACCGGTTGCCTGCTACGTCTTTGAGAAGCCGGAGGGCCGCGTGGAAGACGCCGTGAGGAAGCTCTTCCCCGACTGGCAGGCCAGGGTCGAGGCGCTGAGGAGACTGGGGCCCCCAACCCCCTACTACACCAAGACGGGGTACAAGATATACGTGAGGTCCTGGGGCATAGACCCGGTAGACGCCGGCAAAGCCGCCGAGGCCTGCATGCGGTTCGGCAAGGTGCCGGAGCCCCTCCGCGT
>WYEI01000273.1 GCA_009903905.1 Pyrobaculum sp.
CTCTCAAAGGTTAGGGAGCGGCTTAAATCGTTGGGTTTTTCTCTCGTCGCGGCTCAGGAGGAGGTGGATATATACTTCCAGCATCCGTGTAGGAACTTCGCCGCCACCGACGAGGCTTTGAGGGTTAGGTCCGCGGGGGGGAGGGCCTACGTGGCGTATAAAGGGCCGCGGATGGGGGCGGGGGCCAAGACGCGGGTTGAGGTTTCCGTCGATGCCGGCCCCGGCATTGTGGAGGTTTTTGAGAAGCTGGGCTTCGCTGCGGTGGCTAGGATCAGGAAGAGGCGGGAGTACTACGCCGGGGGCGGCTTCTCAGTGTCGCTTGACTTGGTGGAGGGCCTTGGCGAGTTTGTGGAGGTGGAAAAAACCGTTGCTAGCGAGGAGGAGATCCCGCGCGCCGTGGAGGAGGTGAGGCGCCTCGCCTCTGCGTTGGGCCTGGGCGAGGAGGTTAGGGAGACGTATTTAGAGCTCTTCCTCAACACTTTTAAACCGGGTAGCTAGTAGGCGCGTGTTGTTTGGGGAACTTGTCAAGGCCCTGGCGGCTGTCGAGGCCACCACTCAGAGGACAGCCATGGTTAAGCTCCTGGTCTCGTTGTTTAAAAAGGCGAAGCCGGAGGAGGTGGACAAGATCGTGTATTTCATACTAGGCGACTTGAGACCTCCCTGGGAGGGGGTTGAGCTCGGCGTGGCGGAGAAGCTCTGCCTAAGGGCCTTGTCGAAGGCCTCGGGGGTGCCCCCCGCCGAGCTGGAGGCTTTGTATAAAAAGAGCGGCGACGTGGGCGAAGCCGCGAAGAGGGCCTTGTCCGCCGGCAGGAGGCCTGGCCTCTTGGCGTTTGGCCAGCAGAGGCCTTTGGAGGTCTCCGAGGTTTACGACACGCTTCTGAAGATAGCGCAGGCGGCGGGGGAGGGCGCGCAGGATTTGAAGGTGTCTCTCCTCTCCTCGCTCTTCGCCCGCGCGTCGCCGGAGGAGGGGAAGTACATTGCTAGGTTCGTCGTGGGGAAGCTGAGGCTCGGCGTTGCCGACATGACGCTTATAGACGCCTTGTCTGAGGCCTTCGGCGTTGGGAAGGAGGCTCTTGAGCGGGCTTACCACGTGTATCCCGACCTGGGGCGCCTCGCTAGACACATCGCCGGGGGTAGGCCCCTTGACGAGGTCAGGATAACCCCGGGCGTCCCCGTGCTCCCCATGTTGGCGCAGAGGCTTTCTTCTGCCTCTGAGATCTTGGCCAAGCTCGACGGGGTTGCGGTATGTGAGTATAAATACGACGGGGAGAGGGCGCAGATACATATACGCGGCGGCTCCGTGAAGATCTTCAGCAGGAGGCTTGAGGACATAACCCACGCGTATCCCGACGTCGCGAAGGCGGTGCGGGAGGCCGTCTCCGCGGGGGAGGCCATACTGGAGGGAGAGATCGTGGCGGTGGACCCAGACACGGGGGATATGTTGCCTTTTCAGGAGCTGATGCACCGGAAGAGGAAGCACGAAGTTGCCGCCGCGGTGGAGATGTACCCCGCCGTCTTGCACCTCTTCGACGTGCTCTATGTAGACGGCGAAGACCTCACCGCAGAGCCTTTGATGCACCGCCGCGTGAAGCTTTCGGAGGTCGTGAAGGAGACCGACAAGGTCTTCATAGCGAGGTGGAGGGTTTTCGACGGCGCCGAGGACGTTGACACGTTTTTCCATGAGGCCGTCTCCCTAGGCATGGAGGGGCTTGTGTGCAAGTCCCCCAACTCCATATACGAGATGGGGGCCAGGGGGTGGAACTGGATAAAATACAAGAGGGACTACAGAAGCGAGATGATAGACACGGTGGATCTCGTGGTCGTAGGCGCCTTCTACGGCAGAGGCAAGCGGGCCGGCCTATACGGCGCGTTCCTAGCCGCCGCCTACGACCCCTCCACCGACATGTTCTACACCGTGTGTAAGGTGGGCAGCGGCTTCACAGACGCGGACCTGAAGAAGATGTACGAAATGTTGCAGCCCTACAAGATCCCGCACAGACACCCGAGGGTCGTGTCTAAGATGGAGGCTGACGTGTGGTTCGTGCCCCAGGTAGTCGTAGAGGTGATAGGCGCGGAGATCACCCTGTCGCCGCTTCACACCTGTTGCCTAGGGGCCGTCAAGCCGGAGGTAGGGCTTGCGGTGCGCTTCCCGAGGTTCACCGGACGCTACAGAACCGACAAGTCGCCGGAGCAGGCAACCACAGCCGCGGAGATGCTGGAGCTGTATAGGAGGCAGAAAAAGGTGGCTCAGCCGGAGTAGACCTTCTCCAGGGTCCACCTAAGCACGCGGAGTATCTCCCTCTTTCTCTCCTCGGACCTGTAGTTGTATATCTTCATGGCGGTTGCCTCGCCCTCGCCGCCCTCAAGCTCGTATCTAAGCACCTCCTCCTGCCTCAACGCGCCTTGTCTCACCTCCTTCGCGTCTTCCTCTCTATATTTCTGGAGGAATTTGTCCAGGAAGAACCTCTTGAACAGCCCGTCTAGCCTCACCGGCTCTCTGAACTTGATGTGCAGGTGGTTTCCGTAGACCTCCACGGTTGCGTACACCTCGCCGCCTCTCCCCCTGACCTCCTCCACGGCCTCGGGCCTCGCCGCCTCCGCGGCAGTGGAGAAGGACCTCTCCCCTATTGACTTATCCAGTAGCTCCAGCAGGGAGGTGTACAGCTTCAGCTCCTCCTGTAGTTGCGCTATCTTCTCCTCCAGCATCTTCCTGACCTCCAGCAACTTCTGGACGTCCACATACGCCTCCACACATTTATATTTAAAATTTAGAAGTGCCGTGATCGTCGCCTCCGTAGGCAACCTGAATTTTGACATATACCTCAAGGTGTCTGAGCTCCCGGGCCCCGACGAAAACGTGGAGGCGCTCGACTTGTACACAGGCGGCGGCGGCTCCGCCGCGAACTTCGCGGTGGCCATCGCCCGGATGGGCCTGGGGGCCCGGTTCATAGGCGCAGTGGGCGAAGACCCCATGGGCGAGCTCTCGCTTAGGGAGCTCAAGGCCGAGGGGGTAGACGTCTCCTTCGTGAAGAGAATCGCCGGGGTTAGGTCCGGGGTGGTTGTGGTCTTGGTCCACCCAGACGGCGTGAAGAGGATGCTGTCGTACAGAGGCGCGAACCTCGGCCTCACGCCGGCTGACTTAGCCGCGGACAAGTTCCAAGGCGTCCGCCACATACACCTAGCCACCGGCAGGACGGAGCTCATAGTGAGGGCTAGGGAGATAGCCCGCGAGGTGGGGGCCACGGTTTCGGTAGACGGCGGCACGGCGCTTGCCAAGAAAGGCCTTGAAATAGTCAAGGCCGTGGTAGAAGGCGTCGACGTGGTCTTCATGAACCACGTGGAGGCGAAGATGCTCGCGGGGTCCCACGACCACAGAGCCGCCGTCGAGAAGCTCTCCAAGGAGCTGTCTGTGGGGGAGCTCGTCATAACACTAGGCCCCAGAGGGGCTGTGGCGTTTGACGGCAGGAGGTTGCTCCACGTCGACGCCTTTAAGCTCAACGCGGTGGACACCACAGGGGCGGGGGACAGCTTCGCCGCGGCGTATATAGCCATGTTCCTCAGAGGTATGGATCTCTACGAGAAGCTGGTATTTGCAAACGCAGCAGCGGCGATTAAGGTCACAAGACCCGGCGCCCGGTCGTCTCCCCGCCACGACGAAGTCGTGTCTTTTCTGTCGTCGCTCGGCTACAAGATTTAAATAACAGCATCTACGTTATATAGTGGCCCAGAGAAATCCGTGTCTAGGGCCTAGATGCGCCCTCGGCCCCAACGGCGTGTCGCTATTCCGTTGCGGCAAAAAAGCCCTCAAGCCCACCATAAGAGGGAACAAGATCGTGTTCTGGTGCACCTGGCTCAACGACGAATGCATAGGGGCCAGGTGCCAGTACGCCTACTGCGAGGCCAGGGCCATGACGCCCGAGGGATACTGCACCTATAAGCCGTCGGGAGAGGAGGGGGAGGCCAGGAGGGACATATTGACGGAGGTGAAGAAGATGGAGAAAGAGGTGGAGAAGATTAGGCAACACCTAAAGAGGCAGGGCCTCGGCGATTATCTGTGAAAGCCGTCGTCTTGGCCGCTGGGCTGGGCACGAGGCTGAGGCCGCTGACTTTTTTCGTGCCGAAGGCCCTAGCCGCCGTTGGGTCTAAGCCGCTTATTGATTACGTCATAGAGTGGCTGAGGCGGAACGGAGTTAGGGAGGTGGCCGTCGTGGGGTACTACATGCAGGATCTGCTGAGGAGCTACCTGTCGGAGCTCCACCCAGACGTGGTTTTTATAAAATCGCGGCGGTTGCTGGGCACGGCCGGCCAGCTGTATTACGCCAAGGAGTGGGCAGAAGGCGACGTGGTCGTGGCGAACACAGACGTCTTGACGAATCTCGACTTGAGGGGCCCTCTTCAGTTGCACCGCTCAAAGGAGGCGTTGCTCACCGTGGTGGGTGCGGCGAATAAAACCTCCCTGCGGTTCGGCGTGTTGGAGGTTGAGAACGGGCTCTTAACCGCGTGGAGGGAGAAACCAACCTTCGAATACATAACGTCCACTGGGATCTACGTAATTTCTGACGCGGTGGTTAAGAGCCTCCCCGAGGAGTACCTCGACATGGACGCCCTCGCCAGATCGCTGATGCCCCGCGTCGCGGTGTACGAGGCAGAGCAGGCGTTTTTCTACGACGTGGGCACGCTGGAGGATTTAGCCAAGGCGAGACACGTGGAGCTGGGACACCTGAGGCCGTAACTACACTTCCACACGTAACAAATATATATTTCTTCATCATCTAGGGCGATGAGCGTATGTCCTGTTTTGAGGCGGGGGGAGGCAGGTTTTGTATGTGGCTACACCAACAAGCCCATAGACCCCTTCAGCTGGTACTGCATAGGCAACTACACCGAGTGCCCCATCTTCATCAGGTTCTCCCGGGAAGAGCGGCGGCCAGCCGCGCCGAAGCCCGAGGAGGCCCCCAAGCCGCTCGCCGAGGTGCTCCCGCTGGCCCCCGAGAGGCCGGAGGCTGAGTTCGAAAAGGCCATAAAACCCGTAATTGACAACGTCGTTTTGAAATACGACGACTTGGTGAAGAAGCTAGACGACGCCTGGAAGGACTACGAGAACAACGTAGTGGGGGCCCGGCGGCAGTGGGAGGTAGAGAAGATGTCCCTACTGAGGGCCCAGGAGTTGCTCAACAAGACAATAGGAGACTACGAAAAGATGCTGACGGAGATAGAGCTGAAAAAAGACTTCATGCCCACCGAGGCGTACGCGGCGACGAGAAAAGACCTCGAGGCCAAGCTGGAGGCTCTCCGGGGGCTCCTCGACGAGGTGAAGGCGAAGTACATGGCGCTGGAGGAAGGGCTGGGGGTCCACTTCAGAAGAGTACTCTCCACCTCCACAAGCGCAGAGGTCATATCGCTGAAGCTCTCCCTGTCTAAACTAGAGGAGTTGCTAAAAGAGGGTAAGATATCCCGGGAAACCTACGAAAAACTTAAGAAAGAACTAGAGGAGTTGTTGAAATGAGCCTCGACGTAGCGTATCTAGCGCTGGGAGAGCTAGAAAAACTGCTGTCTCAATACGAGGAGAAAGTAAAAGGCATAGAAGACACGTGGAGGGCCTTCGCAGACGCCGCGGCTAAGACCAAGTCCAGCTGGGACGCAGACCTCGCCAAGGTGAAGATACGCACCGACCAGCTTAGAAACGTGGTGGAGAGCCTCAAGAGAGAGCAGGAGGTCCTCCTGGCAAAGAAGGAGCTGGGGCTTATATCTGAAAAAGAGTACAACGCCCTCTCCACCGAGCTTCAGAAAAAGATTGACGAATACCAGGCGAAACTCAACGAGCTCACCCAGAAGGTGGCGGAGCTGGAGTCCCGCATCTTGTACCTCTGGTCCCGGGCGCTTACAAAAGAATACCTCGCCAAGTTCGACCTCCTGGAGCTGGAAAAGAAGATCGAAGACGCCAAGGCCGCCGGCAGAATCGACGACGAGACCTACGCCAAGATACGCCACGAGGTGACAATCATGAAACAAACCTGGGAGCTACTGAACCTCCTCCCCACTACTGACAAGGCCTGACGTAGGCACGCCCCTCGCGGACCTCCACAAGCTCGACACAGCTCCCAGCCGCAACCTCGCAAGCGGCGCACACAGCCTTCCAGTACACCCCGCCCACCTTCACCACGCCCACAGGCCTGAGGTCTTCTACGGCGATTCCCCTCCCGCCCACGTAGTCAAACCCCCTGGGTTGCTCCTTAGACACCTTTACCGCCACATAAACTGCGAAGCCTAGAAAAGGAGCCGCCACCGCAACCGCCGCCCACAGAGGAATTACGTTGAAGAAATAGAGCAGGAAGGCCACGACGGCGGGCGCCACGAAGAGGAATATGTCATCGAGAATAGCCACCAGCAGAGTCGCGAGACGAGACATATATACCATAGGCCCACGCATTAATAATGTTTACCCTGGACATTCCCCCGGGGTACACGGCCTTAATCAGAGGCCCAGCCTCTGCGGAGTGCGGAGGCCTCTGCAGAGTCTTCGGGGGCCTATTTCAGAGATTTGAAGTGCCGCCCCACAAGCAGTACCCAGTGGAGGGCCCCGCCGTCCTCAGAATAGAAAACGGCGTCGTGGTTCTCGTGAAAGGGAGCACCACGCCGCAGGACTGGAACATAGAGACAAGCGGCGCCGTCGCCCTAGTAGGCCCAACAGACGTCGGTAAAAGCAGCCTCTCCACCTACCTCCTCAACATCCACGTCGCGCAAGGCAGAAGAGTATGCGTAGTAGACGCAGATGTGGGCCAGTCAGATATAGGCCCGCCCGGCTTCGTCGCCTACAGTTGCACCTCGGCCCCAACACCGCACATCTCAGCCCTGGAGCCACAAGACGGGTACTACGTAGGCTCCACAAACCTACAGGGCATGGAGGAACTGCTTCTCGCAGGCGTTGTGTGGAGCCTCAGACGGGTCGCGGCTCAATACCCCCATCTGGTGATAATAAACACCCCCGGGTGGACAACAGGCCGCGGGCTTCAGCTACTGAGGGCGTTGATAGACGCCACGGGCGCGACGCCTATAAACATCGGCGACTACATACTCCCAGGTCTATTAGTCTCTAAGTCTCCCCACGTGCTCCCCAGAGGGCCGCAGGAGAGGAAAGAGCTGAGAAACTACGCCTACAGACGCCACTTCAAGCCTGTGGCCAGATTACAGGCAGAACAACAAAAGATGTCGCTCTGTCGCTGGGATGGAGGTCTCGACTGTCCCTGGGGCCGCTACCTCGCCGCCGACGTGGAGAGGCCGGAAAAGAAGGGACGCGAATACGCGGTGCCGCCACACTATTTGAAACATCTCTTCGCCGCCCTGTACAAAAACGGAACGCTTGTAGGCTACGGCGCAGTTGAAAAATTTGAGCCAAGAGTCGTCCTCTACGCAACAACTGCTGACTTTGACGAGATCCGCGTAGGCAAGACACGGCTGGACCCACAGACACAAGAAGAACTAGACCCATTGCCCTAACGCCTATAGACGTA
>WYEI01000317.1 GCA_009903905.1 Pyrobaculum sp.
TCCTCACCTTTTCCATGTCCCTACCACCCATAAAAACCTTGACGAACCACATCCCCGCCCTAAAGGACAAGGCTTTTCATAATCATGTGAATGTGCCCTTCGTAGTAAGAGGCTTATCTGCAGGCAAGAGCGCCTGCCTAAAGGCGAGGCCAAGCGCCTTGTGGGCCACCTCTACCTTATGGTGCGGGTCGCGGCCCCTCACGTAGATGTGTATAGTGGCCCTGGCCTCAGACGCAAGGCTTCGAACCCAGTGTCTAAACATATAGAGGGGATACCCCCCGATGGTCATATCCGGCAAACGGGCCTTAACAACCCAATACGGCCTGCCTCCCAAGTCCACAGCAACCAGCGCTAGGGCGTCGTCCATAGGCACGGCCGCCCAGCCAAATCTGGCAATGGAGGTGCGGTCCCCCAGTAACTTGTCTATGGCACGCCCCAGCGCAATAGCCACGTCCTCAATCACGTGATGGTTGTCGTCAAGATCCCTCTTCACCCGCGCCTCTACGACTCCTCCGAGACCTGAGTAGAGGAGGAAGGTCTCCACCATGTGGGTAAGAAACGGGACAGGCGTGGACACAGACAGAGAACCTCCGCGCCTCAGCTCTACCGCCACATAGGTCTCCCCAGTCTCACGCACATAGGACATAGAAAACCTCAAGAAAGGTTTTAAAAAAGATAACCCCCAACCCAGCCCAAAATCCTAAACCACGCCGCAGAGACACACGACACCCGCAGCGCGCCAAACCACCCCACCGAAGACGTCCCTCGCGACAAATATCAGACGACCACACCAGCAAATAAGCGAGACACATGGCGACCGCCCAGGACAAAAACTTTGAAACTCCCCCCAAGACTTGGTTGAATGCGCAATGTTTTTATATCGGTGTTGGGGGTGTTTTGTGGGTGATGTTTCTGGTGTTGCTTATGATGCGCTTAAGATGGCGGTGGAGCATGTTTTGGCTAAAATCCGGGAGGGTAAGAAGCTGTCCACCGAAGACCTCTTCATCATATACCTCGGCACCATAGTAGGCGACTTGAGGGAGATAAAAGCCGAAATCACCCGACTAGACAACAAAATAGACAAAACAAACCAACGCATAGACGACATCGTCAAAACGCTCTCGGCGAGGATAGACGACGTTGTTAAGTCGCTCTCGGCAAGAATAGACGAAACAAACAGAAGAATAGACGAGACCAACAAAAGGATAGACGACTTGGCTAGGAGGGTGGACGAGCTGGCCAAGAGGATAGACGCCGTCCAGACCACCCTCTTAGAGATCCAGAAGCTGTTGATAGAACTCGTCAAGACAAGACAACACTGACCTCCTCCCCGCGGGCGGGTGCCCCGTGGGGAGGCGCCCTCGCCCCGTCTTCATCGGCGCCTTGGGCGGGGGTCATGGGGGCGGCCCGGGCCAGCACCGCGGGCCATTTGTCGCCGGCCTTCAGTGACCTGAGCGAGGCCCAAACGGCGTGTACAATGGGCCGCGGAATGATGAGATTCGCCTTCTTCACAACTCCCTTAGGC
Source organism: Pyrobaculum sp. (assembly GCA_009903905.1). The sequence continues at coordinate 1,526 of WYEI01000317.1, forward strand.
ACAACCTTTTTCCTCAGCCTCTTCCTCACCTCCTTCACGTCCCACCAGATGCCCTTCACGACGCCCTCTGGCGTGATTTTCCACAGCATGTTTAACACCGCCGCCACATCTCTATCCACGACGTGGCCGTGGGAGCAGTGCAAAGTACGCCAACCGCCGCCGTCCCTCAAGAGCGCGAAGTGGATGGGGCAGACCTTGCTGTTGCGATACGACGAGACGTATACTACTACAGAGCCGACCTCCCTCGCCTTGTCCTCCACGGCCCTTATCAGCTTTCTAAACGGCGTCTGCTTGACGCGGTGTCTCAGCTCTCTTTTCTTCACCCTTTTCTCCTCAACGCCGATCATTTCCTCTTGTGGGTTTTTGCCCAGCTCCTCCGTTATTATCACGGCTGGGCTTCTCGTCATCTCGCGGACAATCCGCCTCACCCGGCCCTCCTTACGACTCCTCTCCCTAAGCCTCCTTACGAATTTTCTAAACTCCCTCGTGTCTGTGACATTTTGCACTTTTTCTTCGTCGTCTCTCCCGGCGTATGGATATCTGCGCTTCAGCTCATCCAGCTTTGCATTTCTGACGGCCTCGTATCTCTTCACGAGACGGCCGAAGTCAGTCCTTATGGAGTAGACGACGGGGTTTATGTACTGCCTATTCCAGCTGACAACTCTATCCACAGTCGCCAAGAGACTCAACCTGGCGACTGCTACCGAGTTTTCGTTTACGTCAAAGGCAACAGCCTCCGCTGGAGGCTCCCTCTTGGGCACTACGTCGAACACGAATACGGCGTACCACTTATTTCGCCTCCGTTTCAGAATCAGCGTGGAGGCAAGATCGGCCTCTTTACGAAGAGCTTTCCACCAGTAGAACCAGAGGCGTCTATGCGGTTTTATCCAGACTTCTCTCCTCCCGCCGGGGAGCGATACTGCGATTTTGACTGGGGCGGCTGAGGCCGCCGTCTTCCGGTAGCTCCAGCTGTCTTTAGCGAACCTCATCGAGACCCGCCGAACCTCGGGGTGGGGTTTGTGGACTCGGCCGTTTCTCTTCAGCTTCAGAAACGACTTGCCGGTCTCTACGCCTTGGTTCATAGCCTGCTGGATCAGCTGGGCGGGCAGGGGGTACTGCATTCTGAAGCGGCGGTACAGCTCGTTGTACTTCTCCTTTTCCAGCCTCCCCCTCTCGGCGACATATACCGCGACTTCCTCCACGATCCTCCGGTACGGCTCCTCTACGGCGTAGAGCTCAGGCGACGGGTTCTCCACCTCCACAGCCACTGCCCTCCTCACCTTTTCCATGTCCCTACCACCCATAAAAACCTTGATGAACTACACCCCCGCCCTAAAGGGCGAGGTTTTCTATTATCAGTAATTGCAGATGGCTTTATAGTCGGTTGCTTGCAGTTGCGTCAACGAGTATCTTCACGGGGGCGGCTGGATGCCGAGTCTTCAGCGCCGCAGTTAGTTGCATATTTATAGATCTGTTACTTCCCACACGTGCCGGCAATCAGGGTTATACCTTGCCTAGACATGGACGGGAGGAGGGGCGTGGTTCTTAAAGGCGTCAACTTCATGGGGCTGAGGGAGGTGGGAGACCCCGTGGAGATGGCAGTGGCCTACGAGGAGGAGGGGGCGGACGAAATCGCCATACTGGACATCACGGCCACGCCGGAAGACAGGGGCACCTTCGTAGAGGCGGTTAGGCGCGTCGCCGAGGCCGTCACCATCCCCGTCCTCGTCGGCGGCGGCGTGAAGACGCTGAGAGACGCCGAGGCGTTGTTTAAGGCCGGCGCAGACAAGGTCTCCATAAACACAGTCGCCGTGAAGAACCCCGGCTTGATAAGAGAGATGGCCGAGGTCTTCGGAAGCCAGTCCACCGTCGTGGCCATAGACGCCAAGCGGGCCGGCGGGATGTATGAGGTATACGTCAGAGGCGGCCGCGAGCCCACGGGCCTAGACGCCGTGGAGTGGGCGAAAAAGGCCGTGGAGCTCGGCGCGGGGGAGATACTCCTAACCTCCATAGACCGCGACGGCACCAAGCTGGGCTACGACACGGAGCTCATCACGCGCGTGGCACAGGCCGTGGACGTGCCCGTGATAGCGTCAGGCGGCGCGGGGGCCCTGGAGCACTTCTACGAGGCAGTCAAGGCGGGCGCAGACGCGGTACTGGCGGCCTCCCTCTTCCACTTCCGCCAGCTCACCATACGGCAGGTCAAGCAGTACCTAAGGGAGGGAGGCGCCGAGGTGCGGCCATGAGGGGCCTTCCCCGCGACGCGGTTAAAGCCGTGGAGCCTATAATAGACGACGTGGCGGCGCGGGGCCTAGACGCCGCCCTGGAGTACTCCAGGCAGCTCGACGGGACGGCCCCCGAGAAGCCGCTCATCGAGCCGCGCCCCGGCGGGGACCCAGAGGTGGTAGCCGCAGCCCTCAAAGCCGCCGAGGCCCTGGAGACTCTCTACAGAAGGCTCCTCCCCAGCGGCGCCGCAGATTACTACGGCGGCGTCCTCAGGGTGGTGCGGTGGGCCCCCGTACGCAGGGTAGCCCTTTACATCCCCGCGAGGTACATCTCAACGCTGGTTATGCTCGCAGTGCCGGCCAAGGCCGCGGGGGTCGAGGAGATATACGCCGTCACCCCGCCCAAGGGCGTCACGCCGGAGCTCCTGGCGGTCGCCAAGGAGCTGGGCGCATCCGCCGTCGTGCCCCTGGGGGGCCCGCACGGCCTGGCATACGCCGTCTTCCACCTCGGCGTCGACGCGGTGGCGGGGCCCGGAGGCCTCTACGTCCAGGCCGCCAAATACGTCCTCTCCCAATACGTCGGAATAGACGGCATTGAAGGCCCCACCGAGCTGGTGGTATACGCCGAGGGGGTAGACGCCGAGACCGCCACGAGGGGGGCGCTTGCGCAGCTGGAACACGGACCCACCTCCTTCGCCCACTTCATAACCCCAGACCCACAACTGTTGAGGAGGGCAGAGGAGATATACGCCAGGGAGAAGACCTCCTCCATGGGCCCCCTCAAGACCCACTTGGCGGCGGGCGTGGAGGAGGCGGTGAAGCTGATAGACGAAATCGCGCCGGAGCACCTGGAGGTCTGGGGCAGGCGGGAGGTGGCGTACCGCGTCAGAAACGTTGGCGCCGTCTCCGTCAACATGCCCAGCCCATACCTCGACTACGCTGCCGGCATCAGCCACGTCCTCCCAACCGGAGGCTCCGCCAGGTGGCGCGGCATAATCACGCCACACACCTTCATGAAGCCCATAGGCATGGCGGAGGCTGTAGGCCCCCTCCAGCTCCTCGACGCCGCCAGAAAACTAGCCGAGTACGAAGGCTTCCCCTACCACAGAAAGGCGTTGCAATGACTTGCCAGATACTCGCCCAGCTGGAGGAGGTGATACGCCAGCGGATAAAGGAGGGCAACCCCCAGAGCTACACCTACCGCCTCTATACCGCCGGAACCCCCCACATAGCCCGCAAAGTCGCCGAGGAGGCCGTGGAGGCCGCCATAGCCGCCATAGCCGAAGGCAGACAGCGGACCGTAGAGGAGGCGGCCGACCTCATCTACCACCTACTCGTCCTCCTCGCCGCCCAAGACCTCACCCTAAACGACATATGCGCCGAACTCGAAAAAAGAATGAAGAAGTAGCGGCCAAGCCAACACAAAACCCCGCATTTTACACAACTTTGCCTACCGAGCTTTGACCCCCTACCTTCTCACTTGTCCATACGCCACCCCACGCGGAAGGCCGCAAGGCGGAGGGCCCATCTGCTACGACGTAGACGCGGCCCGCCACACCCTGCAACACCATCTGAGGAAGTACATCAACAAGCCACCTGAAAGCCGTTAACAAGGCGCGTGAGACGGATCTCCCTAGAACCAACAAAAGGTCTATGGGATTAAAACAGCTCTCCCAAAAACGACGCCGCGCTCCATATCTTCATGAGCCCTGGCGGCATCTTCCAACCGGTACTCCGTGTAGAAAGGCCTTATGAGACCCCTCCTCAACAAATCAAGCGCCTCGTAGATATCCCAAGGCCTAAAGGCCATGCTCCCAACAACCCTCACCTGCCGCAGGATAATCAAGGCCGGGCTTATCAAAGCCCTCTCACCCGTGACGTTTCCTATCACCACCACCACCCCATTTCTCTTTACCAGCTTCAAAGACCTCTCAAACGTAGGGCTCCCCACGGTATCCACCACCACGTCAAAATCCTTATCCCCCTCCCCCGCCGTCTTTATACCCAACTCCGACAACACCTTAGCCTTCTCACGCGACCTCGTAGATACATACACCTCCCCACCCCTCACACTGGCAAGCTGCGCTATGTAGAGACCAGTGCCCCCCGCCCCCACCACCAAGACCCTCTTCCCATCCACATCCACATGCCTAAGAACGTAGACAGCGGTAGAAAGCGGACAAGTAGCAACAACGGCGGCTCTTGGATCCACCCCGTGGAACGGATGCACAAACCTGGCAGGCAACAACACATACTCCGCATACGTACCATTGCGAGACTCCCCCAGAAGCTCCGCATTTCTACACAAATTCTCCAACCCCCTCCGACAGTATTCACACGTGCCGTCATATACAGCCGAAAGAAACACCCTAGCACCAACCAACTCCTTCTCAACACCCGGCCCAACCTCCACCACCCTCCCAACCCCCTCATGGCCAGGCACCACAGGCGGCTTCACGTGAGGAAACGCACCTTTACGCACCACCAAATCCCTGCCGCAGACACCCGCCGCCTCGATCTTCACAACCACCTCACCAGGCCCCGGCCTAGGATCAGGCAGATCTGTATACTGCAAAGCTTCGCGCGGCTCTCCAAACTTAACCAGCTGTACCGCCCTCACCTCAACACCTCCTTAAACTGCTCCTTCAAAACCTTCTTGTCAATCTTGCCCGTGCCCGTCAGCGGCAAGCCGGAGAGTCCTCTCGTACTCCTTGGCGTACGTAGAACGAATATTATTGCCGTGGGGAGGGAGATAGGCAACTTCAACATCTCCGAACATCTCATTTACATACTTCCATAGGCTGTTTAATGTTAGTTAATGTTTATGCATGAGATACAAATATGGAGCCTCTTTTTATATATTTCTTTAATCAGAAGACGAAACGTTATTTATTAACTCCATTTCGAGTCTTTTCCGATGGAGACCAAAGCCGTGTCTCTCCTAAGCAAGCTGATCTCTATACCCACGGTGAATCCTCCCGGCGAGAAGTATCAAGAGTTTGTGGAATTTGCCGAGAAGTATTTCAAGTCTTTGGGTCTAGATACGGAGGTTGTCGAAGTCCCCAAGTCCGAGGTTGCGAAGCACTGTCCCGAGTGTGCGGAGTACCCGAGGCTTATCTTGCTGGCTAGGCTAGGCGAGCCTAAGATCCACTTCAACGGGCACTACGACGTGGTGCCGCCTGGGCCTTTGGAGAGCTGGAAGGTTACGAGGCCCTTTGAGCCTGTGTACCGCGAGGGGAGGCTCTACGGAAGGGGCGCCGTTGACATGAAGGGCGGGCTTACGTCGATTATGTTGGCTGTGGAGAAGGCGGTGGCTACTGGGTTGAAGAATTTTGAGGTGTCTTTTGTGCCGGATGAGGAGATTGGGGGCGAGACGGGGGCTGGCTACTTGGCGCGGTCGGGTAAGGTGAGGGCGCCGTGGGTGGTGATTGCGGAGGGCTCTGGCGAGGACAATATCTGGATTGGGCATAGGGGGTTGGTGTGGTTTCTGGTGGAGGTATATGGGAGGCAGGCGCACGGCTCTACGCCGTGGCTCGGCCTAAACGCCTTCGAGGGGGCTGCTCACATCGCCCACAAGTTGCAAGAGTACGTAAAGGCTGTTTCGACCCGCGTGAGTAGGTATGAATTCGACGACCCGAGGGGCGCCTCGCCTACCGTGACCATGGGTGGGGAGGTGAGGGGGTCTGTCAAGACTAACGTGGTGCCTGGCTACTTCGCCTTCTCCG
>WYEI01000173.1 GCA_009903905.1 Pyrobaculum sp.
TTGTAGATCCGCCAGCGTCCCAATAAACGTCATGTCGGGGAGGTAGACCTCAACGTTTTCTGCCTTCCACTCTATGTATTTAAGCAGGGTGCGTCCCTCCGAGGCCATTTGGGGAATTTCGCGCACGTCGACGCCGGTTATAAGGGGGTGCGATGCCGGCAGAACCACTATCTTAAGCTGTGCACGCCTTTTGCAAGGTTCGCCGTATAAAGCCCTGCACATCTTGGTCCTGGAGGTCCGTATCTTGAGCACTGCAGGCTCCTTCACGGCGTAGCCTATGTCATCTCTGATGACTACAGCCGGGTGTGTATGCCCCATGATCACCACGTCTGCCTTTTCCAGGTCTTGTTTCGCCGGCTTTACGTGTCCGTGGATAAGCAGGAACCTGTCTACGAGGACGCCGCGGGTCGGCGCAACCTCAACGCCGCCGATCCCGCTGGCGATCTCTTGAAGAATCGAGTCGTGGTTGCCCGGGATGAGAAGCATGGGCACCCTCTTCGCCACAGTAGATAGGAAGGCCCTGACCTCCTCGGCGCTCTCCCGAGGCACCGGTAGCTCATGCTTGACGTCGCCCAGGACAACCACAGAGGTGGCGTTGTGCATTTCCACAAGTTCCAGCACCTTCTCCACAAGCCTCCTCGTCTGGCTCATGACGTTCACGCCCTTAACCCTCCGGAGCTCCACCTCGTAACCGACGTGGGTGTCGGCTAGAAGCAGAAGCCGCTCCCGGCGCACACTCAGCACAAGGCCGCGCACACGTCACCTCCCCAGTCTAAATAAATGCTTTTTCAGATCCATCGCAACCTTCGCCATCTCGAGAGTTGCAACAGACCGGGTCCTATACGGCGGAACGCCGACGCTTTTATGCACAGCCATGCGCTCGTCGAAATGCGCCACATAGACTCTGCCCAACCGGCCGTACATTCTCAGAAACTCCCGGCCCGGCTTCCCCACGACTTTGTTAAGCACGACGCCTAGCGCCTTGTCTCTGAGGGCCGCGTGCAGGACCTCCACGGCGTGGAGAGTCTCGTAATCCTCGTCCACCACGTAGATCACTCCGCCGCACCTAAGCAGGGCCTTCAGGTGGGGCCTATCCGTGAGCTGAAACGCTGGAAAATCAACCACCCTAAATTCGAAACTACTTCCGCCGTCAAGAGGTCTGACAACACCCGCGGAGAGGCCGAACACAGCCCGCCAGACGTAGGCGAGGATCTCGGCAAAGGTCGTCTTGCCTGTGCCGCCCTTGGCTCCGCTCGTTACGCAGATATCCACATTTCTATTCTCGCTTTATAGTCTCCTTTAGGTGCTATTAATAGCATCTTAAGATGTGGAGAAGGCGTATCTACGCGGCGAGATTACGCTGGAGGAGTACCTCAGGCTCCATTATCTAAGGCGGAGGAACCCCCTCCTGTATCTCCTACTTAGGATCTATCACTTGCTGTGACAGAATTCCCTCGCTTTTTTTCTGTCTCTAAGGCTTAGCCTGTACCCGTCTTCGCCGTCGCTGTAGTACTTCTCCAGCGTTTCGACTACCTTGAAGCCGGCGGCTTTGTAGAGCCTAAGCGCCGCCTCGTTGCTAACCCGAACCTCTAGGAAGACCTCGCCTACCCTTCCCTCGGCCAGCAACTTAAGGGCTGTGCACAGCAACAGTCTTCCAACGCCGTGTCTCCTGTGTTCGGGGTCCGTGGCGATAGATATGACGTGGGCGGCGTCGCCCTCTATGCAAGTGATTATGTACCCCGCCACCTTGCCGTCGGTTGTGTATACGTAGGAGTTGTCGCGGCAGTACGCACATAGAAACTTCAAAAGCTCCACGCTGTAGATGTCGTCCGGCTTGAAGGACCTTACCTCGACTTCGTAGATGCCTGGTATATCCGATGCTTGGCATCTCCTAAGCACTGGGGGAAGAAGCGCCGCGGTTTTAAAGCTGTAGGCGTTTGGATTTTAGCTACAGCACATATAAACAGCGTCGCGGAGTTGTATGTGTACGCCTTCGTTGACTTGCCTTTCAGCCCCTCGGGCGTGACTCACCTAGTCAGACTGCACAGATCTGTGGGTTTTGAGCGGGAGTTGCAGGAGGTGGCGGAGGTCCTGAAGGTGGCTAAGGAGGGCAACAACAACGTGCTGGCGGTTGTGGTGGCGCCCTACGGCTGGGGCAAGAGCGAGTTGCTGGACGAAATAGAGACATATGCCGCCGGGGAGGGATTCGACGTGGTTAGAACAGCGCTGTCGCTCGAGGGCGAGTTCACCATAGAGGTGGCCGCAAAGAAGCGGGATAAGCCGATGCTCGTGTTGATCGACGAGGCTGACGAGATCTCGCGGATCGCGGCCGCGCACAAGCTTGGGGCGCTCAGCGACGAGAGGTTCGTAAAGCTTGTACAAAAGGTCGCGACGTATATAAGGGCGTTGCTGGAGCCCCGCTCATACAGGCACCTGTTGGGCGACCCCGAGAGGTTCAACAAAATTGTAATAGTAGTTGCAGTTACTCCACAGCTGTACTACACCATCTTGAAAAACGTGGTGCCGGACGTCTTCGACATAACCAGCGGCAGGGTATACCGCGAGATCGTCCTAGACACCCGGTTCCCCTTCTGGCAGTTTGTAGAAACGGTAAAACAGAGGCTATTGGCCTACTCCTCGCAGGAGAGGCTTAAGAATATCGAAAGCGGCGAGGTAGACCCCCTGAGCCCCTTTACGCTTCACGAACTGGCAGCAGTCTACCACCTCGCCAGGAGGAAAGGCGAAGTTGCGCCAAGGCCTCTGATGAAGCTGGTCGCGAGACTTTTCCAGCTGAAGAAGGAGGGGAGGCGGCTCGCCCATCTGCTCAGGGAGGAAGGCGTAGACCCAGACCTCGACGATGAGGTACTAGAGCAGGCATTTGCCGGGGTGCCGTACGCCGAGAAGACCCCGTACTCTAAGGAGGTGTATCTCTACAGAGTTCCTTACGAGGACAAGGAGGCGCTCAGCGTCCTTAGGGAGTACGCCGTTATGAGAGGCAAAGACCTAGATCTGAAAGACGTGAAGAACCTGTCGTACGAGCCGTATCTATACTTCACGTTGCTGGAGCAAGGCAGGCTGTTTGTCTACATGGCGGCTGAGGAGGAACTGCGGCTCGACCAGTACCTGGTGGGCAGGAGGTATCTGGTGTCAGACGACGTGGCCAGGCTGGTTGGGTGGGACGAGGTCCAGACCGTGGCGGCCGTGGCGAGGGAGATGAGCCAAAGACTTGAGAACCCGCTGACCATCCTCGAGGAGGTGGAGCACTTAATCGGCGTAGACGGCATACGTCTGCGCTTCTGTTGCGGCCACGTGAATTGGCATAACAACATGGGCATACGGGAAGCATATGTCTATATCCATGTAGATAGAGAAGACGAGCTGAAAAAAGCGGTAGAAGGCGTTGAGAACGTAGTATCGCAAGGAGCGGTAAACGGCTACGTCGTGGACTACATCAACGTGTTCATAACCAGCAAGGTGTTGCTAACAGAGACTGTGCACTCGGCGCTGGCCCCGCTCATGTCTGCCTACTGGAAAAGGCTCTACCCTGAGCCGGCTTCGAACTACGTCACTCTGCAGATATACGGCGCGGACAAATTCGAGAAGTTGAAACATGAGCTGGTCCGCCACGCGGTGGACAAGTTGCTGAAGAGAGAGGCGAAGCCGCCGGAGTTTGTGGACGCGCTACGCTTAGGCAGGGAGAGGGCCAGGGAGAACCTGTTGCGCTACACGCTCGCCCTGAGGAGGGGGAAGGAGAAGAAGCAGATGGCGCTGATAAAAGCCGCGGAGGCGCTGGACGAGGGGCAGGAGGTGGAGGGCTTAAGGACGTATCGCCAAATAGAGGAAATCCTACTCAACGCCTTCGAGGAGTCTATACATGAGAAGGAGCTGAAGTCGCTGGTCAACCTCCTATTTCCAACAAACCTCTGGCGCGAGATGAAGGAGGACGACGTGGTGGAGTTGATGAAGCTCAGAGGCGTCGTCGTTCCCGCAGGCGACAGGCTGTATAAATACAGGGAGGACCTCGCAAGGCGATACCTGGCGGACATCCTCAGGCAGATAGAGACCCTCAGCGAGGTCTCTGTGGAGAAGCAGACGCCGCTCGGCGTGGTGAAGCTCACGAGGACATTAGGAACAGCGCCGATTGACACCTCGTTTAGAGACAGGAGGACATACGCCAAGGCTCTGAGAGAGGCGTTGCAGAGGCTACTAGAGGCCGAGGAGAGGTTTAAAGAGGCGAGGGAGGAGCTGGAGAAGGAGGCGGAGGATAAGGCGAAGCTCCTGAAGAGGATATCTGCAGTTCTGGAGAAGTATCCGCAGAGGTCTAAGTTCATAGAGCTGGGAAGGCTTGAGGAACGGGACGTAAAAAGAGAGGAGGCAATAGCCCAAAAGGCCGAAGAGGCGCTGAAGATATGGAACGAAATCAAACACGTGGTGAAGACCCTTAACTCTAGGCTGGACGTAGAGAGCGACTTGGCGACGTTGCTGGGGCTCCCGGAGCCCTGGCTGGATGACTACGTGGCGAACCTGAAGCTCTACGCGGCCGAGCTTTCCCGGAGATACGAGAAGTATCTAGAGCAGGAAAAGGCCAGAAAAGCCGCCGCCGAGTGGCTGAGGACAAAATTCGGAGTGGCCGGGGACTTGGACAAATCCCTCGTCGAGGTGGCGTCGAAGCTAGGCGTCGATAAGAAACTGCTGGAGGCAGTGGCCCGTCGCGGCAGGGGGGCCGTCCTTGACGTAGACGAATTAGCGAAAGAAACAGGTCTAGACAGAGCTAAGGTGGAGGAGGGGCTGGAGAAGTTGCACAAGGCCGGCGCGGTGGAGAAGAGATATGTCGCCTAGAGTTCTCGTGCTTAGAGATGGCGAGGAGGAAAGAGAGGGGTTTGACGTCATCATAGATGCCAGAGGCACCCCGCAGTTCTTCGACGTAATCATATTGAGCGGGAAAGAGCTTAGGTCGGTGGTCGCCACCGGGTCTGTGTCTGGAGGCGTCCCAATAGGCATTGGGAAATACACCAAACGCACAGTCGCGGCTGTGGTGGGAGGCAAGATATACATAAAGGGAAGGCCTCTATCTTTGTATGAAGAAGCGGGTCTTCTCGAAAAGGAGCTCTCCGAGATACTCAACAAGACGGGGATGGATACAGACGCACTCCTCAGGAAACTCAAGGAAGTGATTATCTCGGAGAGACACAAATACAAGAGGTCCCAAACCTTGGCGCTAATCAATCAGTACTTGTCAGGGCAACTGGATTCTTTGCCGCTCCACCTAGTGGACTTGATAGGGAATATAGACCGCGAGACCCTACGGAAGCTCTTTGACAAACTTATAGAGGAGGTTTATTGATGCGGGAACTGCTGGCGGAGATTCTGAGATACGTCGAGCTGGAACACGTCCAAGGCGTGGCTGAGGTGCCGCCGCAACTGAAAGAACTTGTAGTTCCCTGCGGCGGCGGGGGGAGCTTGGACTACTACGCGGTGGACTCGGGCTACGTCGTGAGGCGCATAGGCTCCGCCGACGTTTTGATTCAAACTGTGGTGGCCGTGGGGAGGGATATCAAGAGGAGGTTCGTGATGCAGAGGGTGGCGGAGGACCCGCACCGGGAGGCGAGGAGAAACGAGCTTCTGTTTGCCGAATCGATAAGCGCCGACATAGTGCTAATCGACGGGCCGCTGACGCCGTATGTAAACACGGCGAGGGTCATAGGGGTGTCTAAAGACCCTCATCTGGCCAGATATGGGCCGAGGATCCCTGAGAAGGACAAAAGAGAGGCCTTCGTGAAGCTTGCGAAGGCTTTAGGCGAGAGGGAGGTGGCGGCTCTATTGCTGTCTGCATCGACGCCGGGCTCCTATTTAATCCCGGCGGATCTAGGGGGTCTCTACGGGACTTTTTTCAAATCCGACTGGGTGGTTTATGTTGAGTATCCAAAGCATATAGACGCCAGCCGCTTATGTGCCTTATTTAGGCAATACCCAGTAAGGCTGAGGCTTGCGCATCACTTGGCCAAGGTAAACAGAGAGTATCTGAAAACGGTTAGGTCCGTCCTCTCGGGGGTGTTGCGCCCGCCCCCCCGGCCTAGGGACTTGTTATAGCCCCTTATAGACGTATAGGAGCTGTGTAAGCGCCATGTTTATACAGTCGTCAAGAGAGTCAAAGTTATACTTCTTACATACTCTACGTAACTGCTCCAGCTCTTCCTCAGAAATAGGTATGATGACTTGTTCCATGTATTGAGACACGGCGGGAGATTTATACCCCCTTTACAAAAAACGTACACGTAAACATATATATACAAGCCCCACTCGACCCCCCTAATGAGAGGTTTTTCGCCTCGCATCTCCGCGTTGAGAGAATCGCCAACCCGGAAAATCGACGAACTGCGGGAGAGGCTGAAGAGGGAGAACAGAGACGTCATACTCCTCTCCACCGGTCAGCCCAGCATCCCACCTCCGAAGGAGGTGAGAGAGGCGCTCGCCGAGCTCCTAAAAGTCGACTCCATGGAGCTTTACGGCTACACCCCCTCACAGGGCGTTGCAGAGGCTAGGCAGGCCGTTTCCGAGGACTTGAAGAGACTGGGCGGGCTCGACGTGCCTCCCGAGCAGATAGTCCTAACCGCGGGGGGACAAGCCGCCATGTTCTCAACGCTCGCCACGTTGATAGAGCCAGGCGACGAGGTGGTGGTTATGGACCCCACCTATTTTGGCTACCGCCCCCTTCTTGAGTACTTCGGCGCATCCATAAAGCGCGTCGTAACCAGGCTGGAAGACGGCTTCCAGCCAGACCCCGAGGCGCTGAAAACCGTGGTGAACAAAAAAACGAAGGCGGTTATTCTGGTGTCACCTGATAATCCCACAGGCAGGACGTTGAGCACAGAGGCAGCAAAGGCCGTGGTCGATTTAGCGAGGGACTACGACTTCTGGATTGTCACAGACGAGGCCTACAAGACGTTGATTTACGAAGGCGCGCATGTCTACTTCTATAAACTCGCGCCGGAGCGTACAATCTCGATAAATACGTTTTCGAAAGACCCCGCAATTCCGGGGTGGCGCCTCGGCTACGTCTACGGGCCGCCGGAGGTTATTCCAAAGGTAAAATTAATGAATGAGGAAATGGTGTACTGCCCACCCTCCTTCGCCCAGAGACTCGTGGCGATATATCTACGGTCCGAGGCAAGGATGCGATACATCAGGGAGGTGGTCGAGGTGTACCGCCAGAAGAGAGACGTGGCGGTGTCTGCGCTGAGGAAGTACGTGCCCGAGGCGAGATTCGTGACGCCCTCAGGCTCTATGTTCGTATTTGTAGACCTGGCGAGATACGTCCAAGACGGCGAGAGCTTCGCAAGAGAGCTCCTCGAGAGACACAACGTGGCCGTGGTGCCCGGCTCCTACTTCAGCGACGTCTACAAGGCCGCAGTCCGCGTATCCTTCGTCACCGAAACTCCGCAGAGAATCGAGGAAGGAATCAGACGAAT
>WYEI01000194.1 GCA_009903905.1 Pyrobaculum sp.
GAGGCAGCACGGCGTGGAGGCGGTCGCCACCCGCTACATAGGCGTCACGCACGGCTTCATAAACCTCTACCCGGTGCTCGAGGAGGGCAAAATGGCCATATCCCAAATAGCCGCCGCAATAGCGCAAAAACTCGCCGGAAAATAACCAGCTATTTTCACGGCATAAGAGTTCTGTCTTTCAACGCCGCAGATGTTGTTATTTATCGCCAGAACGCCTTCCTCAGCCCATATATTCCCTAAGGATCTTCGCGAGTCTTGCCCTCGCCTTTTCGTCGGCTTCGGAGTGGCTAGAGCCCTCAGCTGGGTCCACCCTTACTAGGTGGATCTTCCGGCCGTCCCTAAGTCTCACCATGGCTATACCGCCGTGTTGCCGCATGTATCTGTAGATCTCAAGGGTGGCCTCGTCTTCTAGGTCTGCCCTTTTCTCCTCCAAGTCGGGGAACACGAGCAAGCCGGCGTCGGCGCCGTATTCGTACACATACGCCATAGCCTTAAATCTGCCCAGCGTGATGTACTGCGGCTCGCTGGAGAACTTCGCCTCCACCACGATCCTCCGCCCGCCGTTTATCATGGCGTCGGGCCTGCCCCTGAGCCTCTCCGCGGGCTCTCCGTCGTAGGAGGCGACGATGGAGGACTCATGGGGCTTGTTGAAGAGTATGCAGATGCGCCGCGTCCCGCTCTCGAAGCAGAGGTCCCCGTCGCCGCAGAGGCCAGGGGCGCACTCAGCCTCCGCATAGCCCAGCTCCTTCATGGCCTCGTAGAGGAGGAAGTAGATGTAGATCTCGTAGAGACGCCAGTCCAGGAACACCACGTCGAGCCCCTCCCTCGCCCTCCCGGCCACGGCGACGCCACTCAGGAGCCCCCTCAGAACCCGGTAGGAGGCGCAGGCGTGCCTCAGCCAATCCACGTAGCCCGCATCTCTGCACGTGAGCCAGGTGACGCCGCGGGGGAGAGACGCGGACAGGCGCCTGACCTCCCGAATCCTGCCGTCGATCTCGCCCCTCACCTGTCCGGAGATGCCGAGCCGCTCTGCGAGCTCCTTGGCGGCCTTGACGCTTCTCTCCGCGAGCTTCCGCAGGAGCAGATACTCCGGCGCGTTTAGAGACGAGGGGAGGTAGGTCAGAGAGGCGTATAGCCCGGAGCCCCCCGCCGCGACCGACCTAGCCACGTCCAAAGCCCCCACGAGATCCCTGTCGTACACCACCCCGAACTCCCTGTAGACGAGCCTGTCCTTCCTAGCCTCGACGATCGCACGGCGCAGGACGTCCAGGGCGTGGAGGGCGGCCTGCGCCGCGACCGCGCCGAACGCCTCAGCTCCGTAGACATCCTCAGGGGCTTTCCTCAGCAGCTTCTCCAGCGCCTCCACTATCCTCCCCCTCTTAGCGTAGTACCTGAAGTACTTATCCCCCGCCAGCAGGAGCAAATTGCGCCGACGCGCCTCCTTAACGCCGACGGTCACCGCCCTGATCTACGGCCGCCCGGCAACTTACCGCCCAGGGCCTCCAGAACACGCCTTACGTCATCCTCCGTGTACTGCCTTCCGCCCAAGGCCTCCAGCAGCTTGGCGGCGCCCGCCACCGCCGCCGGCGGCATGCCCCTGAGGGGGCTGTTCTCTCTGCTGCAGAGCTCCCGGAACAGCGGCCGCATCCTCTCGTCCCTCACCAGCGCGTCCAGGCGCCTACAGGCGTCGGCCTCCACGTTGACGATGACGAACCTCCTCAGCAAGGCCTCCCCGAGCATGAACAGATTCCTGGCATCCCTTAGGTTCATGGTGCCTATAACGCGTATAAGCCTCAGCGGCCCGTCACCAAGCCTCCTGTAGTACTCCAGAAACTTCCTAGCCTCTCCGTCGACGCGGTCGCCATAGCTCTCTATCTCCTCCACAAGCCCCTTCGGGATCGACCAGTCCTCGCAAAACGGCGAGATAAACGCGGCGAAGAAATCGGCGAAGGCCTTGTCGGCATCCACCCTATTGATCTCATCGATGATGAGGAAGTAGGGCCTGTAGCCGCCGGCGGGTAGACCCTCTGCGATCATGCCCTCCGCGGCTCTGTTGTAGGCCCTTATCAGAAGCCCAGACCTCCAATACACCGTGTTGTTGATCATCGTCTCCCCGCCCACCACATCCCGCCTAAACCACAGCGCGTGGGCCACCGCGAGGTGGTACCCGCTGCCCAGCGTCTCGGCGAGGGCCCTCGCCAAGGTCGTCTTCCCCACACCGGGCGGGCCCACCAGAAGAAGGTTGCCTAGCCTCGCCGCAGAGATCGCCAGCTCCAACGCACGGTCATCGTCAAAATGGAGGCCCCTCCCCCTAACCGCCTCTACTACTCTCTGCACATCTACGCTCAAACCGCAGGGACCCGTAACCCTAGGGACCTCCGCGCTCAGACGGTAGGGAGCTTCCATCCTCTCAAGAGTCCACTTCACTAATCTACAGTCTATCTCTGTGAGGGAGCCTTGAAACACCGGAAACTCCAGCCCATAGCCATATTGCTCCCTCGGCAACCAGTAGAGGACGCGGATAAAGAACTTGAAATCCCACCCCACCTCCTCCGGCCAATAATCGCATTTACACTCGCCGACGAGATCCTCTGCGGAAATCTCGCCAATCACCACGATTTTCCTCCCAAGAGCAGACTGCGTCTTCGGCTTCCTGGACACCCCCAGCACCAATACCCTCCCGGAATCCCTCACAGCCCTCTCCAGACGCCGATAGAGGTCGGCATCTCCGAAAGCCCACAAAATAGCCCCCCTACGTTTTCTCGCAGAGATAGAGCCGAGACACCCCTGCGGACACGCGCCGCCCTGCGGCAGGCTTGGATTTAAGGCGCCCTCTCTCTCAACATCATGAAGGGAATGGTACCAGTTCTCATAGGAGCCTTGGATAACAAAACACATAAGTTGCTTTATTGCTACCCTTATTATACATGATTCTCCGCCTGCTCTTGCGCGAGGCGGCCCCGGGCGTCACGCTGAGGGATCTGGCTTGGCGGCTCTACCGGGAGGGCGCCTACGCGCCGCCCAGGAGCGAGGCCCAATTCAAGATGCTCGTCGGCCTCCAGAGGAGGATCGCCGAATCGGCGGCCCGCGGCCTCTCGAGGATCGTCCCCAAGATGCCGTATTCGCCGGGCAACAGGAAGACGGGCAACATCTGGAGCTTCGACCTGCCGCCCATCCTCACCTGTCCGTACGCCACCTTCTGCGGGAGGCCGCAGCGCGGAGGGCCCATATGCTACGACGTAAACACCGCCCGCTACAGCCCGCAGCACCTCCTGAGGGAGTACATCAACTACATCCACCTGGTGAGGCAGGGCTACCAGTGGCTGGCGGGCTGGACGAAGTTCGTCGTGGAGCTCCGCGGCGCCAAGATCGTACGCCTCCACGTAGGAGGCGACGTATTCGCCGACTGGTACTGGCAATACATAAAAAGGCTGGCGGCCGAACACCCCCGGGTCGCCTTCTACCTATACACGCGGTCCTTCCCCATCGTCGCCGCATCCCCCGACCGGCCCAAAAACCTCAAGGTGCTCATGTCCCTCGATGCCGCCAACCACGCCGCCCTCCGCATCTACGGCCAGCACTTCGACCACATAACCTACCTCGCCGCCGGCCCCGACGCAGACGCCCAGCTCCCAAAGCTCGCAGAGGCCCTCCAGTGGGCGCAGCAACACGGAAGACGCCTCATAATCTTCCTCCAACACACAAGACGCCAGCAACTCCGACAGAAGCTGAAAGCCTACGAAGAATACATCTGCCCACAGGAGGCTGGCAAGAGCGTAACTTGCGACAGGTGCAGGCTCTGCTTCACCTAACAGAACCCAATAAGGCAACAGAAATCCACGTAGCCAGTCCGCGGATCGGCCTTGCATAGCCCTACTCTTCTCCCACGGGATTTCCACACCTTGCTGTCCCCGAGGTACGCCATAGCGCCGGAGAGATCTGGCTGTGAAAGCTCGACGGCGTAGATGAGCAGCCGGCCGAGATCCTCCTCGGACACCTCCTCCTTATACTTCGCGTCGATTACGAACGTCCTCCCGCCAGGGAGCTTGACCACGATATCCGGCCTTATATGCGCGCCGCCAGCCAGCCTCCGCAATACGCTGCCATACATTACGTCGTACTCAACTTCTACGTCATTAACAAATTTACCGCCGTTTTTCAAACTCAGACGCCCAACAAGCTGTGTAGCCCCTAGGCGTTGCAGCACCATAGCCAAAATCCACAACTCGTAGAGCTTATGCGTCGAGATGAGGTGGAGGCGGCCCTCCCCGCCCCTTTTCAGGAGGTGGCGATACGCCCGATATGCGATATACAGGTCAACTCCAGCAACTATCACCGGGTTGCTCCTGCCGAGCTCCCTAACCCTCATAAGGAGCTCCCGCGTTATCGACACGCCACGGGCCTCAGAAAGTCGCTGCAAGACCTCCTTATGTGCAGAGATAAGACGACGGAGTTCTTCCGCCAACACGCCGACGCTGGACGCCTCAACGTTCATGAATTCCTCGAAATTTCGAACTAGGGCCTCCAGGTCCCTCTTCACGGCCTCGTTTAAAGCTCTGAACACAGCAGCGGCTCCGATATCTTCCACAGCCCTAACCCTAGAGAAGACCCCCATCGGCACGCCCCTCATCATAAGCCTAGCCGTCTCAGCCACGTTTGGCCTCCCCACCACGCCTCCCGCCGTCACCAAGAGCCTCTCCAACGAGAGAGGCCTAAACGTCGACAAAAACCTCCACGACAACTCCAGTACGGCAAGGCTGTACTCCACAGCGAGGGTGTTCCCCCACCCAAGCGCCACAGCGGATGCCGCAACCCCCAGGGGAGAGCTTGCACGTAGGTACGTCGGTAGATTCCTAAAGACGGAAACGACGTCATCCAGCATCCTGAGAACCCCATCCCATCCAACCTTGGGCACCACCTCCACCACGCCGCCGGGACATTCGACACGGCCTGCAAACCCGCTGAAGCGAACCCACCCATCCCCAACCTCAGGCAGAGCAACGCCTGCCTCAGCAGGAGACGCCTCGTAGACGGCTCTGAGCCACGCCAAGATCCTATGTCTCAACTCCTCGGCGGAGGACCGGACGCACCCAGCTAACTCCCCCAGCTCGCTCAAATCGTAGGCAACGTCCTCCTTAAGCTCACGGAACATTGAAGCCTTGACTTAGCTTCTCCACCAGCTCGGCGGAAGCTCCTAGCCCCCAGACCCGTAACATTGTCGCTACCTCCCTTAATGTCTGCGCCGCTTGCCCCTCGTAGCCCTCTACCTGTACGTAACCTGCCAGGACGTCGAGTTGCGGTACGATATACGTGGCTACGGCAAAGTCGAGAAGATACAGCAACTTCCCCGGCGGCCAAACCCGCGGCTGGCCGCCAGCGGCTTCGCCTTGCGCAGCGTTGTCCGACGCCGCCAACTCATGAATAGCCTTTGCGGCAACTAGGAACCTCAAGGCGTCGGCCACGATGCCGGGGGTAACCTCCACGGGACATGCCTCACACCTACTGTAGCTCTTCAATACCTTA
The DNA here is from genome assembly GCA_009903905.1 of Pyrobaculum sp. The sequence continues at coordinate 5,524 of WYEI01000194.1, forward strand.
TTCATCTCCTCCACTATACACGCCAGGAGGCCGTCTAGCGACATGCCTATCTGCTTCGTCTCCTGCGTTTCATCGGGACACACCACCTCTACTTTAAGCACGGAATCTTTGCTTTTGCCATACCACTCGTGAATATCGCCAAAAACTGTCGCGTAGTCGGGCGGCTTCGCTAGCTCAAAAATGCTCAACGCCTTCTTCATATCGATCTCCGGCAATTTACACAGCTGCAAATCTCTATCTCTTACGCTTCTACAGAATTCTCCCTCCTCATTCCCCGAATAAGTGAGGTTTCTAAACCTGGCGAAATCCACCACGGCGAAGCGCCTCCTCAGCGCAAAGCCAAGTCTCTGGAGAAGGGACCTATCGAAGCTGTTCATAGTGCCCAGGAGCCGGAAGGAGTAGGGAACCCTCAGCTTCTCGCCCCCAGCGTCTATAGGTTCGCCTCTGTGTTCCACGTCGAGGAGGGTGAAGTACTCGCCGAGGGCCAGATCCAAGTTCGCCCTGTTAAGCTCATCTATTACAACCCACACGGGGCGCCCGCCTTCCAAGCCCCTCCTAATTGCAACGGTGAGAAAGCCGTCACGCCACCTCCCCTGGAGGTCTAACCCTCCAAAGACGTCAAAGACGGTCCACTCGGGGTTACCGGTCCTAAGCACGTAGTCGATCCCCAACTCCCCAAGAAGCTCACGGATATAACTCGTCTTGCCAGAACCCGGTGGCCCCACGAGCAACAGGTTTTTACCCGCGATCAGCGACGCCAAAATGACAAAGCCAAAGTTTGTTGCCGAAAGAGTGTGATATATTTTCTTTACAGCAAGTCCGGGGAACGCCGAAGAGAGGATGGACAAAGCCCACTCCCTGCGGATAGGGGTCAAATAACCCTGCACAACGCTGCCCCTAATCCGCTTAAGCACGGGAATTCTGTTTCTGATAACGTCTATACTAATGCGGTTTCTGAACCATTCTATTACTTCTATTTCGACAAAAATAAATTGATCATACTTATTAAATTCTTCTGAATAATAGCGATCCCATAAATTATAATAGTTGTTAAATTCTATATTTAACACAAAATTTATCGACAGAGGACATTTATCCAGGTCATAAGATTTCAATTTATCCAGAAGCTGATTACGACTTAAGAACTGCGGATTGCTCTTGACTCTCGAAACCGCCACGATGACTTGGCCCTGGGCTGGATGGATAGATTTACTTGACAAATAGTGGAAGACACAATCACCTTCAGCTATACTCGCCATATGTGCCCAATTTTGCCCATTGGGACTCCACATGAATCCACATGCGATGTGGTAAAGCTCTTTAGTAGATTCAATGAAAAACTCGTTACAGTTCATATTACTAGTTCTACATATGTTTTTAAATATATATTCTGTCGTGGAATGGTCTTATCCTCGACTAGATGCGTCGAGAATTTTTGCTGTCTTAAAGGTTCTTTTTTCTCGGAGAAGCTGCTACGCAGAAAGTCATAAGGCACCTAAGTCCGTGTGTCCTCATATAATAACCTTAACGCTATTTTGAGATAGAACATACGCTGTTAATCGCAAACGGCTCTTGTTGGAGCGAGGCTGGGGGCGCGTCACGCGGCCGCGGGCTTTGGGCTCCTGCGCTGCGGGTCCGCGGGCCGTTGGGGGCGACTGTCTTTCGGCGCCTCGGCGTGCTACGCCGGCATTGGGCCGAGCCCTATCTTCCTCCTGTATTCGCCGTATGTCTCCATGACTTTTTCGTGCCACCTGTCTAGGCCTTCTGGGCTTTTGGGGTAGTCCAGGTACATGTCCCCTATCTTCTTGGCGTACTGCATGGCGTTGTACAGCTTCATCAGGAGGCCCGGCCTGGCGGCGAACTGGAGCGCTA
>WYEI01000226.1 GCA_009903905.1 Pyrobaculum sp.
TCTCGGCGAATCTATCGAAGGGCTCTTGGAGAAATTCGTGGAGACTGTGGGGGACGCGTCGCTGATATACGAAAAATGCGGCGCAGACTGCGGAGACGTGGTGGTGGAGGCGGCCGTGGCCACCGCGGCGCGGCTGGCAAAGCACAACCCCTGTCTGGCTCTTAGACAGCTGGAGGTGGCGGTGGCGGGGGCGGGCTACGGAGATGTGGTGAACCGCTACAGACCGCATGAGACGTGCAAATCTATTTAAAACGGCCCTCACCTATGTGGAGAAATATGTACGCTGTGGGATATTACAAGTAGATTCGCCAGGTTCTACTCGAGTCTCTACAGCGACCTCTCGCCGCTCTTCCTCATGGTCACATAATCTTCGCAATACTTATAAACTTGGCCAATTAAGCTCCCCGTGGAGGTTTTGGGCCAGCCCGCCGCCTCCGCAGGCTTCAGCTGTGTGTTGACGCAGATGATCTCCGCGGTGGCGGGGCCCTGTATCTGCAACGGCTAGGTGGGGCTACATAGAGCGGGGAGGTTCGGCACGACTGTTACGGTGGCGTTCATGGGCACAGGGACTGAGAACATCCACAGCGACAGCGGCATGAGAATCAGCGCAACTGCAAAATTCGTACTTTGAGGCACAGACAGGCTTATTTATTGTGGTGAGCTATTTAGTAGGCTGGTTAAGCAGGTGGTAAAACGTGGGCGTTACGTACCTCAGCTTAGCCAGCTGTTGCGTCTTTGGGGGGAGGGGCTTAGCCAGCTCCTTCATCTTGTCTGTAATTATGTACTTCTTCACTTTTCTCGAGAGGTCCAGCGTCATCTCCTCGTACTCAGCGGCATAGCCCTCCTCCGTCAGCTGCCGCAAAGCTTCTTCAACAGCCATGGGAGATATTTCGAGTTTAAGTCCCAGTTCATCCCTGGCCACCAGCGCAAGCGCATATACGGAGTTTGCGTCTCCGCTTGTGATTGAGGCCAGTATTGACGCCACTAACGTCCTCAAATCCACGACAGTCTGCCGCCTAAGTTTTTTAAGATTTGTGGTGGCGTCTACTCAAACCACCGTGAGCGGCTCACCCTCTTGAGTTCCTGCAAGAGGTATTCCGCGAGTTTAGCCACAGGTTTTGTGTAGAGCTGGCCCCGGCGGTTGTAGTAGTCTAAGGTTGCCGAGAACGGGATTTTTAACGTGGCGGCGGGGTACTCGATACCTCTTTCGTGCTTATTCAAAACTGTAACCACCTTGGCGTCGAAGAACTTCTTCACCAAAGCCAGAGACTTCGTGCAGTCTTCGTAACCCTCAACTACCAACACCACTATGTCGGACTTATCTGGATATACGTAGAGCCGGCGCCCCCCGTCGAGCCAGCTCCCATATATGTGCCTGAGGCGCCGGTAGCCGCAGCGGCTGTCGGCGTCGCGGCCGCGGCGGGTCTCAGCCATCTCGCCACAAACAGGAGGGAGTGGTTGCTGGCGCCGCTACTCCCAATAATCAGCCGCATTAAAAAAGCCACCGCCGACGACCTCATTAGACGCGAGATACTAAGCCAAGTAGAGCGGATGGGGGCGGCCACCCTTTCACAGATCGTGAAAGCCACAGGCAAGACCTGGGGGGCTGTGCAGTGGCATATATATGTGCTGGAGAGGGAGGGGAGGCTCAGAAGCGTTAGGGTAGGCCCCTTCACCTACTACTTCGTGAATCCAAAGGCCGCAGCCGAGGTCATCCTCTCCTCTATCGACCCCAGCAGCCTCACGCTGGAGGACAGAGAAAAGCTGGATCTACTAGCCTCATTCGCGGCGGGTTAGAGCGACCACCCGCACATCCCCTCGTCTGCGGACGGATTCTCCAGACATAGCAAGAAGAATCCATGGAGAGCCCCGGCCGGGATTTTTGGGCGGGTTCTCCCTGAACCCGGGACCTACGGGTCTGCAGCATCGGTGGACCCGGCGCTCCGGGTCCTCCGCCGCTCTGCCGGACTGAGCTACCGGGGCCTAGGTGCCGTCTATGCATGTCCTTTTAAATTTTTGGGCGCCTCCGCTCCTTTATCTTAACCTCCTTGATTTCGTAGTAGCCCCACCCGCCTGGGTGCCAGTGGATCTCTCCGCTGACGACGTCAAGGGCCAAAAGGGGGCTCTCCACCACAAACGTCTCGAACTCCCCGCCCTCCCCCACGGGGGAGAAGCCGTATCTCCTGCTCAATGCAATTATCTCCTCGGCCATGTCCGGCGTCACGACCCTGCCGAGGTGTTGCGTGCCGAGGCCCATCGCCATGGCGGCGGTGATGAGAAACCGCATGTTCTCAGCCTCCTCCCTCAGTAGGTTCTCCTGGTCGTAGCCCCAGAGAGGCGCCATGTGGATCAGCCCCAGCCGCTTCGCCACCTTGTCCACACGGCTTTTTTGATACACCGACGCCACGGCGCCCGTCACGAGGCCTTCCAGACGGCACTCCCGGACTAGCCCCTCCATGTGTTGCGCCAGCTCCTCAACCTCCCTCTCCTTCTCGCCGCTTACCTCCACGAGGTGCTGGGGAATCCCCATGGCTTCTCCGTGGAGGAGGCTCCACCGGATGTTCACCGTGTGGAACATGTAGGAGTCCTCCCTCTTGGCAACTGCCGTTATGAGGCAGACCACGTCATGTCCCTGGTCGAGGGCCTTCAGGGTGGCGTAGTGGCTGTCTTTCCCGCCGGTGTAGAGGACGGCTACCCTCATTTTCTTAAGCGCCTTATAAGTTGCTCGGCGAGGGCTATGGCGTCTAGGGAGCTTTTAACCGCGACGGTCTCGTCCTTATTCACGCCGGGTCCCCTCACTGTGCAGACCAGGCGCCGGGTCTTCGGAAACCACAGGAAGTAAACCTCGTAGTTGCCCACCCTGCCGTTTGCCCACTCCATGAGGCCGCCGGCTTCGCCGTGGCTGTCTACGGCGTCGAGCATCTTGGAGACCTCGGCGTGGAATGCGCCTATGAAATCGAGCAGGTTCACGGAGGGGTTTTTGTAGGGGGTAAAAAACTATATTTTGGTGCAGCGGCTTTCCCTCTCTTGCTTTAAGTCGCTTTTCTCCTTGGGCGCCCCGAATCTACATACGTCTATATAAGGCGCAAGGACGAGGCACATACTGGTTATGAAATTTCTCAACCTAGTCCACATGTGTATAGAAGACGCCGGTTTAATAAAAGGGTTTCTCTAGGTGCATTTTGTGCCTAGCTAGTTTTGCCCTGCCTGGCCAATATGGCGGCTTGAGCCGCGGCCAGCCTTGCCAGCGGGACTCTGAAGGGGGAGGCGCTTACGTAGTCCACCTTTGTCTTGTGGAAGAAGTGTATAGACCTGGGGTCTCCGCCGTGTTCCCCGCAGACGCCGACTTCTATAGCTGGGTTAACCTCCTTGGCGGCGGCGGATGCGTATTCCACAAGCTTGCCGACGCCCTTAACGTCTATGGTCTCGAAGGGGTTGGCGTCGAGGATCTTCAGCTCTAGGTACTGCGGTATGAACTTGTTCTCCGCGTCGTCGCGGCTGAAGCTAAACACCGCCTGCGTTAGGTCGTTTGTGCCGAAGCTTATGAAGTCTACGTGTTTCGCTATCTCGTCTATCGTTAGGCATCCCCGCACCGTCTCTATCATGGTTCCGATCTTCACGTCTAGCTTCACGTCGAATTCCCTCTCCACGTCTCTAAGCGCGGGGAGTATAGCCCTCTCCTTTACGTAGATGATTTCTCTCACGTCGGAGACCTGCGGGATCATGATCTCCACCACGGGTCTGTAGCCCTCTTTCTTCAACTCGGCGGTGGCCTCCAGAATGGCTTTGTTTAGGTAGTAGTAGAAGTCTGGATGCGTCACGCCGACTCTCACGCCTCTGTGGCCGAGCATCGGGTTTGCCTCCTGCAACGTCTTTATGCGGCGGTACAGCTTCTCCAGGCTCGACGCGTCTTCACCCCGCATCTTCCTCTGGTGGATCTGCTCCAGGACCTCCTCCGGCTTAGGCAGGAATTCGTGAAGCGGCGGATCGATAAGCCTCACTATGACCGGTAGCCCGTCCATTATCTTAAACACCTCCTTGAAGTCGCTTTTCAACATCTTGTAGAGCCTCTCCAGATGGGGCCTCCTCTCCTCTGGGGACTCCGCCAATATGATACTCCGCAGGAGCTCCAGGCGCTCTGGCTTTCGGAACATACGCTCTATCCTGAGCAGGCCGATGCCTTGTGCGCCGAATTTCCGCGCAATTGCGGCGTCTTCCGGTAGATCCGCGTTTGCCCTGACCCCCAGGCGTCTGTACCCGTCGGCCCACTCCAAAAGCTCCTTGAGCTCCGGGATGAGCTCAGCCTCTATGGTCGGCACAGTGCCCACGTATATATTGCCGGTATGTCCGTCGATTGTGACCCAGTCCCCCTCCCTTATAACTACATCGCCTATCTTCATGTACTTCTCCTCCTCATGTATCTCGACAGCCTCCGCGCCGACCACGGCAGGCTTGCCTATGGCCCTGGCAACCACAGCAGCGTGGCTAGTCATTCCGCCTCGGCTCGTCAAGACCCCCACAGCTGCGTAGAAGCCGTGCACGTCATCCGGCTTGGTCTCTACCCTAGCCAGTATTACGCGTCTGCCCTGCGCCGCCCATCTAACGGCGTCGTCTGGGTCGAACACCACCTGGCCTGAAACCGCGCCGGGGCTCGCGGGCAGGCCCTGAGCCACGGGCTTCGCCTTAGCCTTGGGGTCGATCCGCGGGTACAGCAACTGCAACACATGGTCGGGACTTACGTAGAGGAGGGCGTCCTCCTTTGTGATTACCCCCTCTTTTGCCATGTCCACAGCTGTTTTAACCCTGGCCAACGCCGTCATCTTGGCGTTTCTTGCCTGTAGGAAGTAGAGCACCCCCCTTTCAACCGTGAACTCCACGTCTTGCACGTCTTTGTTGACTTTTTCAAGGAGTTTCACGCCCCGGTAAAGCTCCTCGTAGAGGTGTGGAAACCTCTTTCTAAACTCTTCGATATCCATGGGGGTCCTTATGCCGGCCACCACGTCTTCGCCCTGCGCCACCGGCAGGAACTCGCCGTAGAGCCTGTTTTCCCCCGTGGCCACGTCTCTGCTAAACACAACGCCGGTCCCCGAGTCCCATCCCACGTTTCCGAAGACCATCGTCACCACGTTGACGGCGGTGCAGTCCGCGATGTCCGGCGTGATTTTTTCAATTATTCTGTAGAAGATGGCCCGTGGACTCATCCAAGACCTAAAAACCGCCTTGACAGCGAGGCGCAGCTGCTCCCACGGCTCCTGTGGGAAGCCTCCCCTCTCCCGCCTTATGACCTCCTTAAACCTCTCCACAGCCTCCTTTAAGCCCTCTAGGGGGACGTCCGGGTCGTCCTTAACGCCGTACTTCTTCTTTATCTCTTCCCAGGTCGAGGAGAAGAGCTTCTCGTCTATTGAAAGCACGATTTTCCCAAACATCTGGAGGAATCTCCGGTAGGCGTCGTAGGCAAACCACTCGTTGCCGGTCTGTTTAGCCAAGCCCTTGACGGTCTCGTCGTTGAGCCCTAGGTTGAGGACCGTATCCATCATACCCGGCATAGAAACCGCCGCGCCGCTTCTAACAGACACAAGCAACGGATTTTCGGGGTCGCCGAATCTCTTGCCGGTCTTCCTCTCCAGCTCCTTCACGTATTTCACTATCTGGCTCCACATGTCTTCTGGTAGCTCCAAGCTGTCGATGACGGAATGTAGTTTTTTAATCGCCTCGTCTCTCACCTCGGGAGGAGGATTTTTGAGAAGAACCGCTTCAAGTTGCGTTATTTCGTCTCTCCTCGGCTCGTAGAACTTTTTACAAGCCTCTGTGGTGACAATGAAGCCAGGCGGCACCCGGAGACCAAGCTGAGTCATCTGGATAAGGCTCGCGCCCTTCCCGCCAAACACCTTCTTGTTCTTATAATCAGCCTCCTCGAAGCTGTATACGTACTTATGCATATACTAGTGAAATTAGGGATATTTAAAGATTTATCCCATATAAAAATTTAAAGAAGATTTAGTATAAATAAAGAGCAATATAAATATTTGTTTGGGAATAATTCTGTCATTATATATAATGTTAATTTATTCTCCACATGCCGTTTTCATCAATGTAAACTCTACCCTCTCTGCTCAGCTTTGATAACACCGCCCTCACCGTGGTCATCGTCAGCAACACGTTCTCCCACCCATGCTCAGCCGCAGAGGCCTTAATCACCCTCACCGAAACGGCGGTTAGTTCCCCCGGTAGCGCGTCAACCACCAGCTTAACCGCCCTCTCCACAGCCGCTCTGTTTGCCTCTATCATCTCCACGATCCTCCTGCGGCTGGCCGCCACGGGGCCGTGTCCCATCACCAGCATCTCGGGCTCCAGCGACCTGATGCGCTCTAGCGACGCCAGAAACGCGTCGACGTCCATGAGGTAGGGCACGCCGTATTTCTCCAGCACCTTCTCCCCAAAGAGGGCATCGCCGGCGTAGAGGACCCCCTCGGCGTAGAAGCCCACATGGCCGAAGGTGTGTCCCGGCAACGGCACGACCTCAAAGGGGCCGACCCGGTCGCCTGGCTTAACCAAGCCCGCGACCTTCAAGTCGTTGCCTTTATACACCGCGTTTTCCATATAGACGCCGTGTGTGAAGAAGAGCCGCGCCTTGACGCTGGAGACAAACAGCTCCTCGCCCCAGGGGGCGTAGACCTCGGCGCCCTCAGGCGTGGCGGTGAGGTGATCCGCGTGGAAATGCGTCAAGAGGACAACTGGCGTGTTGCCTACCCCGGCGACGATTTCGGCCGCCCTCTCCGCTGGCTGGCCAGGGTCGACGACGTATCTCCCGGCGATTAAGGTATTGGGCGACCCACGGAGGAGTTTTATCCCCTTCCTCAGCTCCATATGTCTGCACCGTGGGCAGTATATATTTATTTGGGGATGATACCTACTTCATGACATTTTCTATCGTAGCCACAGACGGCGTCGACGTGGGTGTGGCTGTTGCCTCTAAATTCGTCGCAGTAGGTGCATTTGTACCCCACGGGGAGGCGGGGGTAGGCGCCGTGGCCACTCAATGCTATGCCAATCCAAGACTGGGCAAGGCCGTTCTTGCGTTGATAAGACAGGGGTTGACGGCGAGGGAGGCCGTGGAGAAAGCCCTGGCGCAGGACCCCAGTAAGGAGCAGAGGCAGATAGGCGCGGTTGACATAAGAGGCAACGCCTACGGCTTCACCGGCGTGGAATGCCCAGAGCACGCAGGCCACGTAGTTGGAAGCGGCTTCGTAGCCTCTGGCAACATCCTCGCAGGTCCGCAGGTTGTCGAGGCTATGGCCAGGGCTTTTGAGACGCAGAGGGGGGAGCTGGTGGATAAGCTACTTGCGGCGCTTGAGGCGGGGGAAAAGGCGGGAGGCGACAGAAGAG
>WYEI01000134.1 GCA_009903905.1 Pyrobaculum sp.
TCCTCACCTTTTCCATGTCCCTACCACCCATAAAAACCTTGACGAACCACATCCCCGCCCTAAAGGACAAGGCTTTTCATAATCATGTGAATGTGCCCTTCGTAGTAAGAGGCTTATCTGCCGGCAAGAGCGCCTGCCTAAAGGCTAGACCAAGCGCCTTGTGGGCCACCTCTACCTTATGGTGCGGGTCGCGGCCCCTCACGTAGATGTGTATAGTGGCCCTGGCCTCAGACGCAAGGCTTCGAACCCAGTGTTTAAACATATAGAGGGGGTACCCCCCGATGGTCATATCAGGCAAACGGGCCTTAACAACCCAATACGGCCTGCCTCCCAAGTCCACAGCAACCAGCGCTAGGGCGTCGTCCATAGGCACGGTAGCCCAGCCAAATCTGGCAATGGCGGTGCGGTCCCCCAGTAATTTGTCTATGGCGCGCCCCAGCGCAATAGCCACGTCCTCAATCACGTGATGGTTGTCGTCAAGATCCCTCTTTACCCGCGCCTCTACGACTCCTCCGAGACCTGAGTAGAGGAGGAAGGTCTCCACCATGTGGGTAAGAAACGGGACAGGCGTGGACACAGAAAGAGAGTCTCCGCGCCTCAGCTCTACCGCCACATAGGTCTCCCCGGTCTCACGCACATAGGACATAGAGAACCTCAAGAAAGGTTTTAAAAAAGATAACCCCCAACCCAGCCCAAAATCCTAAACCACGCCGCAGAGACACACGACACCCGCGGCGCGCCAAACCACCCCACCGAAGACGCCCCTCGCGACAAATATCAGACAACCACACCAGCAAATAAGCGAGACACATGGCGACCGCCCAGGACTAAAACTTTGAAACTCCCCCCAAGACTTGGTTGAATGCGCAATGTTTTTATATTGGTGTTGGGGGTGTTTTGTGGCTGATGCCTCAAGCATTGCTTATGATGCGCTTAAGATGGCGGTGGAGCATGTTTTGGGCAAAATCCGGGAGGGTAAGAAGTTGTCTACTGAAGATGTCCTTGTCCTCTACCTCGGCACCATAGTAGGCGACTTGAAAGAAATAAGAGCCGAAATCGCAAGACTAGACAGCAGAATAGACGAAACAAACAAGAGGATAGACCAGACAAACCAACGCATAGACGAAATCGTCAAAACACTCTCGGTGAGAATAGACGAAACAAACAGAAGAATAGACGAGACCAACAAAAGGATTGACGACTTGGCTAAAAGCTTAACAGCTCAGATAGGCGAAGTCAACAAGAGAATTGACGCCGTGCAGATCACCCTCCTTGAGATCCAGAAGCTGTTGATAGAACTTGTCAAGACACGCCAACAGTAATTGCAGATGGCTTTATAGTCGGTTGCTTGCAGTTGCGTCAACGAGTATCTTCACGGGGGCGGCTGGATGCCGAGTCTTCAGCGCCGCAGTTAGTTGCATATTTATAGATCTGTTACTTCCCACACGTGCCGGCAATCAGGGTTATACCTTGCCTAGACATGGACGGGAGGAGGGGCGTGGTTCTTAAAGGCGTCAACTTCATGGGGCTGAGGGAGGTGGGAGACCCCGTGGAGATGGCAGTGGCCTACGAGGAGGAGGGGGCGGACGAAATCGCCATACTGGACATCACGGCCACGCCGGAAGACAGGGGCACCTTCGTAGAGGCGGTTAGGCGCGTCGCCGAGGCCGTCACCATCCCCGTCCTCGTCGGCGGCGGCGTGAAGACGCTGAGAGACGCCGAGGCGTTGTTTAAGGCCGGCGCAGACAAGGTCTCCATAAACACAGTCGCCGTGAAGAACCCCGGCTTGATAAGAGAGATGGCCGAGGTCTTCGGAAGCCAGTCCACCGTCGTGGCCATAGACGCCAAGCGGGCCGGCGGGATGTATGAGGTATACGTCAGAGGCGGCCGCGAGCCCACGGGCCTAGACGCCGTGGAGTGGGCGAAAAAGGCCGTGGAGCTCGGCGCGGGGGAGATACTCCTAACCTCCATAGACCGCGACGGCACCAAGCTGGGCTACGACACGGAGCTCATCACGCGCGTGGCACAGGCCGTGGACGTGCCCGTGATAGCGTCAGGCGGCGCGGGGGCCCTGGAGCACTTCTACGAGGCAGTCAAGGCGGGCGCAGACGCGGTACTGGCGGCCTCCCTCTTCCACTTCCGCCAGCTCACCATACGGCAGGTCAAGCAGTACCTAAGGGAGGGAGGCGCCGAGGTGCGGCCATGAGGGGCCTTCCCCGCGACGCGGTTAAGGCCGTGGAACCTATAATAGACGACGTGGCGGCGCGGGGCCTAGACGCCGCCCTGCAGTACTCCAGGCAACTCGACGGGACGGCCCCCGAGAAGCCGCTCATAGAGCCGCGCCCCGGCGGAGACCCAGAGGTGGTAACCGCCGCCCTCAAAGCCGCCGAGGCCCTGGAGACTCTCTACAGAAGGCTCCTCCCCAGCGGTGCCGCAGATTACTACGGCGGCGTCCTCAGGGTAGTGCGGTGGGCCCCCGTACGCAGGGTAGCTCTTTACATCCCCGCGAGGTACATCTCGACGCTGGTCATGCTCACAGTGCCGGCCAAGGCCGCGGGGGTCGAGGAGATATACGCCGTAACCCCGCCCAAGGGCGTCACGCCGGAGCTCCTGGCAGTCGCCAAGGAGCTGGGCGCATCCGCCGTCGTCCCCCTGGGGGGCCCGCACGGCCTGGCATACGCCGTCTTCCACCTCGGCGTCGACGCGGTGGCGGGGCCCGGAGGCATCTACGTCCAGGCCGCCAAATACGTCCTCTCCCAATACGTCGGAATAGACGGCATTGAGGGCCCCACCGAGCTGGTGGTATACGCCGAGGGGGTAGACGCCGAGACCGCCATGAGGGGGGCGCTTGCGCAACTGGAACACGGACCCACCTCCTTCGCCCACTTCATAACCCCAGACCCACAACTGTTGAGGAGGGCAGAGGAGATATACGCCAGGGAGAAGACCTCCTCCATGGGCCCCCTCAAGACCCACTTGGCGGCGGGCGTGGAGGAGGCGGTGAAGCTGATAGACGAAATCGCGCCGGAGCACCTGGAGGTCTGGGGCAGGCGGGAGGTGGCGTACCGCGTCAGAAACGTTGGCGCCGTCTCCGTCAACATGCCCAGCCCATACCTCGACTACGCTGCCGGCATCAGCCACGTCCTCCCAACCGGAGGCTCCGCCAGGTGGCGCGGCATAATCACGCCACACACCTTCATGAAGCCCATAGGCATGGCGGAGGCTGTAGGCCCCCTCCAGCTCCTCGACGCCGCCAGAAAACTAGCCGAGTACGAAGGCTTCCCCTACCACAGAAAGGCGTTGCAATGACTTGCCAGATACTCGCCCAGCTGGAGGAGGTGATACGCCAGCGGATAAAGGAGGGCAACCCCCAGAGCTACACCTACCGCCTCTATACCGCCGGAACCCCCCACATAGCCCGCAAAGTCGCCGAGGAGGCCGTGGAGGCCGCCATAGCCGCCATAGCCGAAGGCAGACAGCGGACCGTAGAGGAGGCGGCCGACCTCATCTACCACCTACTCGTCCTCCTCGCCGCCCAAGACCTCACCCTAAACGACATATGCGCCGAACTCGAAAAAAGAATGAAGAAGTAGCGGCCAAGCCAACACAAAACCCCGCATTTTACACAACTTTGCCTACCGAGCTTTGACCCCCTACCTTCTCACTTGTCCATACGCCACCCCACGCGGAAGGCCGCAAGGCGGAGGGCCCATCTGCTACGACGTAGAAGCGGCCCGCCACACCCTGCAACACCATCTGAGGAAGTACATCAACAAGCCACCTTAAAGCCGTTAACAAGGCGCGTGAGACGGGTCTCCCTAGAACCAACAAAAGGTCTAGGGGATTAAAACAGCTCTCCCAAAGACGATGCCCCGTTCCATATCTTCATGAGCCTTGGCGGCATCTTCCAACCGGTACTCCGTGTAGAAAGGCCTTATGAGACCCCTCTTCAACAAATCAAGCGCTTCGTAGATATCCCAAGGCCTAAAGGCCATGCTCCCAACAACCCTCACCTGCCGCAGGATAATCAAGGCCGGGCTTATCAAAGCCCTCTCACCCGTGACGTTCCCTATCACCACCACCACCCCATTTCTCTTTACCAGCTTCAAAGACCTCTCAAACGTAGGGCTCCCCACGGTATCCACAACCACATCAAAATCCTTATCCCCCTCCCCCGCCGTCTTTATACCCAACTCCGACAACACCTTAGCCTTCTCACGCGACCTCGTAGAGACATACACCTCCCCACCCCTCACACTGGCAAGCTGCGCTATGTAGAGACCAGTGCCCCCCACCCCCACCACCAAGACCCTCTTCCCATCCACATCCACATGCCTAAGAGTGTAAACAGCGGTAGAAAGCGGACAGGTGGCAACAACGGCGGCTCTTGGATCCACCCCGTGGAACGGATGCACAAACCTGGCAGGCAACAACACATACTCCGCATACGTACCATTGCGAGACTCCCCCAGAAGCTCCGCATTTCTACACAAATTCTCCAACCCCCTCCGACAGTATTCACACGTGCCGTCATATACAGCCGAAAGAAACACCCTAGCACCAACCAACTCCTTCTCAACACCCGGCCCAACCTCCACCACCCTCCCAACCCCCTCATGGCCAGGCACCACAGGCGGCTTCACGTGAGGAAACGCACCTTTACGCACCACCAAATCCCTGCCGCAGACACCCGCCGCCTCGATCTTCACAACCACCTCACCAGGCCCCGGCCTAGGATCAGGCAGATCTGTATACTGCAAAGCTTCGCGCGGCTCTCCAAACTTAACCAGCTGTACCGCCCTCACCTCAACACCTCCTTAAACTGCTCCTTCAAAACCTTCTTGTCGATCTTGCCCGTGCCCGTCAGCGGCAGTTGCTGCACGAAGATCACCCTGTCCGGCAACCACCACTTCGGTATCTTGCCCGCCTCCACAAACTTCTCAAGGTGCTTTATTATGTCCTGCTCCGTCGCAGACGCGCCGGGCTTCAGGATCACCACTGCGACGGGCCTCTCGCCCCACTTCTCATGCGGCACCCCAATCACCGCCACCTGCGCCACGGCTGGGTGCGTAGCTATGAGGTCCTCGAGCTGTAGAGACGAGATCCACTCCCCGCCCGACTTAATCACGTCCTTAGCTCTGTCTACGATGCGGACGCGGCCGTCGGGAAGCCACACGGCGACGTCGCCTGTGTGGAACCAGCCGCCTTTCCAAGCCTCCCTGGTCTTCTCCGGGTCGCCTAGGTACTCGGGGGTCACCCAAGGAGACCTTACCACGATTTCACCCATAGTTTTCCCGTCCCGGGGGACGGGGTTCAGGTTCTCGTCGGCAACCATCAGATCCACCAACGGTATTGGGAGACCAGTCGCGGTGAGCAGGCTGTAGTACTCCTCCACGTCTTCCGGCATCTTTTCCGTAGGTCTAAAGAAGCCCAGCGTTAAAATTGGCGCAGTCTCAGTCATGCCGTAGCCGACCCTAGGCACAAACCCGGCGTCAGCCGCCTTTTTGGCGAGCTCCTTGGGCAACGCGGCACCGCCGACCACGAAGATAGGCTTAACCTCTCTGATCTTCGCCAGATACTTCGGTAGCTCCGGGGCTGTCAGCAACATGTACAACATAGTGGGGACGCCGGCCAGCGACTTGACCTCCTCCTCCGCGATCAGCTTCACCGTGTGGTTCGGGTCGAAGCGGCCTGGGTAGATCTGCCGCCAGCCTAACAGGGCGAAGGTCCACGGCGTGCCCCAGCCGTGGACATGAAAGAGGGGTACCAGCTGGAGGAAGGTGCATGGCTTCTCCGCGCATTCGGGTCTGGCGAAGCCTCTGTAGCCGGCGAAGGCTATCGCTGAAGTGAGGGTGTGTAGCGTGAGTGCTCTGTGGGTGAAGTAGGCGCCTTTTGGTTTGCCTGTGGTGCCGCTGGTGTAGCCTATTGTGGCGACTGTGTCCTCGCTGGTTTCTGGGAGCGGTTTTGGCTGTCCTTGTTTTATCACGTCTTCTATTTCGGGGTCTTTTGTGGCTGGGCCGAGTCCGTCTGTGATCTGTATGTATATCTGGACGGTTTTTAGGTGGGGTTTGAGCTTCTCCACGAGTGGTGCGAAGTCTCTGTGGTAGATCAGCGCCTTGTCTCTGGCGTGGTTTATTATGTATGCTATGTCCTCCGGGGCTAGCCTCACGTTGAGGGGGTGGAGGACGGCGCCCATGCCGGGGACGGCCCAGTACAGATCGAAGTGCCAGATGGTGTTCCAGTCGAGCGTGGCCACCTTATCGCCAGGCCCCACGCCCATCTGCCGTAAGCCGTCTGCCAGCCGGAGCGTCCTTTCGTATTCCTTGGCGTATGTGGAGCGGATGTTGTTGCCGTGGGGTGGGAGGTGGGCTACTTCAACATCTCCGAATATCTCCTTTATATACTTCCATAGGTTGTTTAATGTCAGTTGATACTTCTCCATGGATTAAGATAATGTTTTATTTTTATCAGTTTCTTTAGGCAGGAGGCGAAGTGCCATTTTTATTAACTCCATTTGTCTCTTCTCCATGGAGTCCAAAGCCGTGTCTCTCCTAAGCAAGCTGATCTCTATACCTACTGTGAATCCGCCTGGCGAGAAGTATCAAGAGTTTGTGGAATTTGCCGAGGGGTATTTCAAGTCTTTGGGTTTAGATACGGAGGTTGTCGAAGTCCCCAAGTCCGAGGTTGCGAAGCACTGTCCCGAATGTGCGGAGTACCCTAGGCTTATCTTGCTGGCTAGGCTAGGCGAGCCTAAGATCCACTTTAACGGGCACTACGACGTGGTGCCGCCTGGGCCTTTGGAGAGTTGGAAGGTCACGAGGCCCTTTGAGCCTGTGTACCGCGAGGGGAGGCTCTACGGAAGGGGCGCCGTTGACATGAAGGGCGGGCTTACGTCGATTATGTTGGCTGTGGAGAAGGCGGTGGCCGCCGGGTTGAAGAATTTTGAGGTGTCTTTTGTGCCGGATGAGGAGATTGGGGGCGAGACGGGGGCTGGCTACTTGGCGCGGTCGGGTAAGGTGAAGGCGCCGTGGGTGGTGATTGCGGAGGGTTCCGGCGAGGACAACATCTGGATTGGGCACAGGGGGCTGGTGTGGTTTCTGGTGGAGGTGTATGGGAAGCAGGCGCATGGCTCCACGCCGTGGCTCGGCCTAAACGCCTTCGAGGGGGCTGCTCACATCGCCCACAGGTTGCAGGAGTACGTAAAGGCTGTTTCAACCCGCGTGAGTAGGTATGAATTCGACGACCCGAGGGGCGCCTCGCCTACCGTGACCATGGGTGGGGAGGTGAGGGGGTCTGTCAAGACTAACGTGGTGCCTGGCTACTTCGCCTTCTCCG
>WYEI01000132.1 GCA_009903905.1 Pyrobaculum sp.
TCAAGAACTCGACGTAGTTGAACTCGCCCGGCTTCGCCAAGATTACGACGGGCCTCGCGGAGATTACGACGCCTAGTCTAAGCAGAGGCTCGGAATACAGCCTGTCGAGCTCCTCCAGAGGAGCCTCCGCCTCGTCAGGCGCATCCGGCGGGCCGGGCTGAGGCGAAGCCGCCGCGAGGGAGGGGGCGGAGAAGTCGACGGAGACGGAGACCTCCCTCGGCATCTCGAAGGACGGGGCGATACCTGCTGACCTGAGCTGGAGCGGGGCTATGCGCGGGGGCTCAAGGGAAAGGCCGAGCCGCATCTGGGGTGCCTCCTTAAAGGAGACTATAATGGGCTTGAGAGATGCAGTAAGGGATCTCGCCGGGGGGACTCCGTATTCGAGCTGGAGGGAGATCTGCTTAGGCTTTCCGAATGAGGGGGAGAGAGGTCTAAGCCTTAAGTCGATTTTGGCGATCTGCGGCAGGTAAAAGTCTAGTTGGTATGAGAGCGGCCGCGGCGTCTCGGAGACAAGCTTTACAAGTCTCAGCCTAACCTCTACCGTCTGCTCAACCGCTTCTTTAGGCATAGCGCGGGGCGTCTCCGCCGCCGCCGTCTCCCTGCGCCTCAGCACCCTAACGACGTATAGGAACTCCTCAGGGAATGTTCCCCGTTGAAGTTCCACTGCTACAGCCATATAGTCACCTTGTCAATACCGGGCTCGGCCAAGCCGAGAAATAATATAGGCGAGAACTTCTCTACAAAATCGAGATATGAAACAGAGACAGTTCGTTGATAGGAATATCTGCGCCCTTCTGAGACCCCAGACGAGTAGTAACGAATCTCCCAATAAGTTATCTGTACAATTCCATTTCCAATTTTTACCTCTATCCTAGGCTCATACAGCTCCTTAGCTGGTATGCCCGCAACCTCTAATATATCGTAAATCTGATATTTATTTAGATAGGCTTTGTATTCATCATCCCCGTAGATTCTGTAGAGCTTGTCTATGACATGGGTCACTAAGTCGCCTACTGTGTCTTTCTCGTGGCCGTAGAGTCCCAGCTCTTCGTCGAGCTCCTTGCCTAGGCCGGGCGCGATTCTTAGGCCTATCTTCACGCCGTATCTCTCCATAAGCGCCGCGACGGCGCCGTCGAAAAGCTTCTCGCCGTACATCAACCTGAGGTATGGCTTCGGCGTAAGTCTAAGCGAATATAGGAAGAATGTGAAGGGGTTGTAGAGGGGGAGGAGCCTAAGCCCCGCGTTCAGAACCTCCTCATACGCGCCCACGAGATCCCTAGCATCCCTCACCTCGTACCTCCTCGGTTTAACCTCCACCGAAACCTCTTTGGGGACGCGTCTATACACCTCGTAGAGAACCCTCTCGACCTCCCTGAGGGTGTTGATTACGTCCGTCTCCTGCTCCGTGATTTTGCCGAGCTCTTGCGGCATCTTGCCGGCCTTAAGCGCGTTGACCAGCTTGTTAAGCGCGTCGAGACTCACCTCAAAACCCAGCTTCTCTCTGAAGAACCTCGCCGCCGAGCCCTCGGGGAAGCAGCTCTGCTCGATCACGCCTTTGTCTACGCATTCCTGCCTCACGCCGCCGAGGAGCATCTGGAGGGCTAGCTCCCTGTCGCCGCCTCTCAGGACTTGCGCCAAGTCGCCGGATAGCCGGCCCAAGACATCCTGCCTCGCCTTCAGGAAGCTGACCAACGCGGAGTAGAAGGCGCCCAGCTCCTCCCCGAAATACCTAACCCACGTAGACTCATCCCAAAACTCCACAGTCACGTTAACAGCCATGTAGATCTCTACTTGAATAAAAAATTTGTTAACTGGGGTCTACCGCAACGGCTTCAGTAGCTCTGCCAGCTTCTCCGCCAGCTCTGGCTTCACTGTCTGTATGCCTGGTAGTATCCTTACGCCGAGTTCCTCCAGCCGCCGCCTGTCTGGCAGGCGCCATTTGGCCGGGTCGTAGGGGCTCTCTATCACCCCCTCTGCCGCTTTCTCTGCCTTTATGGGGAGGAGGTAGTGCCACTCGCCGGAGGGCCAGTACCTCCCCGAGAACTCCCTCACGTCGAGGAGGCGGCCGTAGAGGACGAGCCCGCCCTCGTTATACTGGTTCTTCGTTACGTAGAGAAACACGCCTATCCCCGCCTTGACGCGGCTGTCCACCCGGCCGGCCCCCCACAGGAAGACACCCGCGGGGAACTGCCTAATCAACTCAGAACGCCTCCCCACGAAATCACCTAAGCTGTGAAGAAAATTCTCAAGCGACCCCTTGAGAAGGAGATAACTCATAGCTCATTAAATCCACTGCAATATATAGTTTCCTTTTTACCTTCTAGGCCTGAACTTAAGTAGGAAAAGGCGTCTTCCCTTTTTTGCGCGTCTCTCGCCTAAATCAACGAGGGAGACACTTAGGCCGGCCTCCTCGCCGAATTTGGCCAGGATTTCGTGAAGTGGGACATACACGTCGCCGAGCACTGAATCGCCAATGGTGTACCAGGCCTCAGCCTCGAGCCTCTGCGCAAGTAGGTGGATGTGCCTCCGCATATAGTATAGGTATTGAGACAAGAAGCGCTGGTACCCCCTAGCCCTCTTTCCTCCCGGCTTGACGTCTAGGGGCGTGTGTAGCTTCCAGCTCCTCGCCGCCGCCTCGCAGGCGGGGAGCTGTAGGTCCCTAGCCCTGGGGGGATCTACGCCGAGCCACAGAAGCTCTATCTGCGTATGCCGCACGTAGTCTACGTTGTTGGCGAAGGGCGGGCTGGTCAAGACGCCGCAGACTCTGCGCGGCATAAGCCACGTCGAGTCGCCCAAAACGACGTCGCCGCGTCTCCCCCCTAGAAGCTTCAAGTCCTCCTTCGCGGCCCTCAGCATCGTCTTGAAGTACTCCTCTGGGTCGCCGCGGGCCTCGCCGCCTCTGAAGCGGGGCGCCGGCGAGTACTTGAACCTCGAGAAGCGCCGCGCCACGTTGAACAAAACGCCGGCTTCAAGCGCCGTGTGGACGCGCCTAGACAGCCTCAGAAGCTTCTCGTAGACGTCTTCCCGGTAGTAATTCGCCAGGCGCGGGTCTGGCCTCAGCGCCGCGTGGGTCTCCGGGGCTACCTTAGCCGCCGCGGTGACGACCGCCGCCGGGTTCGCGTCGACACCCACAAACCTACGCTCCCTGAGAAGGGCCTCCACCCCCACGGTGCCCGACCCCATAAACGGGTCATACACCGCTTCGCACTCCACCTCGCGAAAAAACGCCTCCACAACCCCGGGGGTCAAGCCATGCTCCGTATAGACCAGAATACGGTGAATCGGCTTGTCAGCCCAGTAGTTACCTGAGGCACCTTGACTGTTTAAAACATCCATAGACGGCTCTACCTCCCTCAATTAACTCCATCATTTTCTTGCCTGTATCGCTAATTCTTTCGTCATAAATCCCGCCGCGACGTAAACTGAAATTCTTAAGACACTCGACGCAACCTATCGCGACGAGTAGCCTCCTGTGGCGGCTGAGCTGCACGTTCAGCAACTCAGGCTCTCTGGCGTACAACGTCGCAAACATCTCCGCCAAGTTCGATGCCGCGTACTCCTTACCCAGCATAGTCACCACGAAGTCCTGCTCCCCGCCAATCATAGCCTGCACGGTGTAGCTGTTGTCAAACCTCAGCCCCAGCCGCCCCATCTGAAAGTCAATAGACCAAGACATGTCGGTATATATCGAGGTCGCCGCCAAGCCCAGCCCTCCCCCAAGGCCTTGGGACCAAAGGTATAGGGCTAACGTGGCGTAGAAACCCAACTTGGCCCGGGTCTCGTCCAACGTGTCGCCGCTCTTAAAGGCATCCACGTCAAGAACAGCAAGGGGGATCTTTGAGCTGATGGCCTCCTCCAACAGGGAGACTACCTGTTGCACCTCGGCCTTGCTTACGTTTATGTACTTATTCATCTGGGTAAGAACGTTTCTGGAGTCGAAATTAAACCCGGAAAGCCGTCGCGACCCGTCCTCCAGCGCTTTTAGCAATCCGCCGTAGTACCCGGCGCTTATGGGCTCATGCGACGGCTCCGGTAGCCTAAATGTTACATCCAGCAATTTATAGAGATGCTCAAGCCCGCGCTCTCTTAATTTCCGCTTCACCACATTCATCAGCAGTATGTCGCGGCCGTACTCGGTGATTGATATGGCTTGCTGGGGGTCGCCAAGTGCCACAAGGGCCTCAGGGAAGTCTCTATACTGGCTGGCCGCAATCCTGCGCACCATGGGGATGAGGGCGCGGAAATAAGGCGATTTACTCGACTCATCCACAATGACCTTAATAGGCCTCTTACCCCCTTTATCTTCTATATATGGACGCTGGAACTCGGTGGAGAAGATGAGCCGCACGTTTTCGTCGATTTTAAGATCTACCATCTTGGCGGCATCTATGCCGTCGCCGCATGCCTTCTGCAGAGCCGGCCTCCGGCTGCTTTTGATCCTGTAGCCCAGCACCCTCACCACGTCGGGAATCCCCCGGGCCCACCTACACCTCTCCCCCGGGTCAGGCGCAACTTTCCTTAAAATCGCCGCCAACACCCTGACACAGGCGTCGAAGACAAGCTCGTTTGTCGGCGCTATGTAAAATATAAGTTCGTTAAGCTCCAGAAGTTGATTAACAATATATTCCTCGGCCAACAGCTCCACTATGTACGTCTTGCCGGACCCCGGCGGACCTTGAACAGCGGCAAGCGGCACGTCAAGGTCTAGCCTCAAGGCCTGATAAGCTAGCCGGTAGCTATCACTATAGGCCGGGAAGCGGGATAGATCCAGCCGCCTCCTGGGAGCCTCCGCTTGAACAAACGCCCTTTCAAGGCAGTTCTCGACGGTCAACATATTAAATTACAGGCCCGAAAAGTCTGTATAGTCTCCACTTCACCTTGTAACCTGCCTCAAAGGCAACACGCTTGGCCTCCTCCATGTTCCAGCCCTCCTCCTCTGCAAGCTTCTTCACAGCCCGCTGAAAAGCGTCGATAGCCATAAGCTCGATATGTGTAAGATCCACGTTGCTCTCCACAGCGACGACGCCACGGCTAAGCTTCTCCTCGCGACTCAACAAATCTCTAAGGAGGAAGTACGACAACTTAGTAAACTTACCCTCAAACGAGACGACTACGCGCAACTCATCGCCCTCCCTTAAAACCTTATCCACATTACCGGAGAAACTCGTGGAGTAAATAATCTCCTCCGAATCCCCCAGGAAGATAGTGACCGGCTTCCCCTCCCTAACCGTCAAAGGCACGCCTCTCCTCTCCTCCTCCTCTCTAACACTCCTGATGAGGTCCGCCTTAAGCTCTTCTTCGTCAACCTCGATTCTTTCGAAAAAGTCGGCACGGGCACCCCCCTCCAGCCGAATAAACCCACGTACCCAGCTCATCTTCGCTATAGAGTAGAAAGGAAGAAGCGCGTTTTCCCGCACCCCGTAGACCCTGTAGCGCGTACGCCACGCCAGCTGATGTACCTCGTCGGGGTTCTGCTTCGAGAAGAGGTAGAACTTACACGCCTCTTTGAGCCTACAGGAGCCGCAGGGGTAGCTAGTATTGACGTGGGGGTTGAGCGTATACCCCTTATTCCTCAACGCCTCGGGCACATATCGAAACACCACCTTTCCACCACTCCCACACAACGCCTTCTCCTTCTCACGATCCCAGGAACTGTCAACCTTCTTCAGGTTAAGCATAGAGAGGATCAGATGTGTCGCGGCAAGCTTAATCTCCTTCAAGATCTTCTCCTCGCTCAGCCTAGTGGACTTCGCAGTTTTAAAACAACGAGAGATAGAATACGGGTTTTTTCTACCCTTATCCCTAATCACCACAGGGAATACGGCGCATTCCTCCACAGCCTTTGCGCCGTCTTTGAAACCAAGCCTATGCGCGACCATAATAGAGTAGACATAGCCCTGGGCGATCTCGTCGGGGCTGGGCGTCGCGCCGCCCTCCATGCCGAGGGATGTCTTCCACTCCACCACGACGGCGCGCCGTTTCGCCGGCTCCTCCACCACGAGATCAGGAACCCCCCTAACGTGTATCTTGTAGTCAAACAACTGAAGCTCAGCCCGCACCCGCGCCTCCGAGACGTCTAAAATCTGCATTGCATCAAGCTGACGCATAAACTGCACAAAAACCCTCGCCATCTTAACCGCAGAACGGATGACCGCATCCCCCCGGGTGGTCCGGGCCTCCTCCTCCAGCGGAGGCACCCTAGCCTCCCGAAGCTCGTTGTAGGCGGCATTCACGTAGCTATCCACCGCACCCAAAGCCTTGTCGAATTCGCGCGTTATAATAAAGTCGACAAACAGCCTCGGCACAGCCACAGCCAAAACCTGATGAACCGACTGACCCTTGCCGGGAAACACGCTGGTAGACGCCGCCAAGTCGCTCGCCCCCATAATCTCGATAAGCCTAGCCTCAAAAGGACACCGCCCCACAGCCCTAGCCACAGACGCCGCCTTCACAAGATGAGAAGTCCCCCGAAGACCCTCCTTCAGCCTATTCCTACAGTCGGCCAAATCCCCCACAATGTCGTATAAAACCTCAACGTTCAACATTCCAATCTCGTCAGAATCCATATACAATCCAACCACCCCCTTAATAAGTTTAAAAGCAAATTATAGAGATATGAAACTTATTGAACGCTGGCTACCCACAGAATACCTCTCCATAGAGGCCGCAAGAGAAAGAGGAGCACGATTTCCGCCGCTTTTCTGGCTTCACATATGGTGGGCTAGGCGCCCCTTAATCGGTATGCGTACGGTCATTGCGGCTTCTCTTGTAGATGCCGAGGGCGTAGATGAGAGGCGGAGAGAGGAGTTCCTTAGGGCCATCTGGCTTAAGGTGGGCAACAGCAGGAGGAGGGAGTCGAGCTACCCCGGCCAGCCTGAGAGGCCGGCGTATAACTACAACCCCCTCGTAGACGTCCTAGAGAAGCTCGCCGGAAGACCCCTCCGCGAGGTGAGGCTACTCGACGTCTTTGCGGGAGGCGGCTCTATACCCTTTGAGGCCTTGCGGCTGGGCGTAGGCGAGGTGGTGGCTGTGGAGTACAACCCCGTGGCCTACGTCATCCTCAAGGCCGTCCTCGAATATCCCATGAAGTACGGCCAAAGACTGGCAAACGACGTGGAGAAGTGGGCCCACTGGATGCTAAACGAGACAAGGAAAAGACTAGCCCCCTACTTCCCGCGGCACCCCGAGGGCAACCCCACTAGCTACATCTGGGTGCGTGTCTACAGATGCCCCATCCACGGCGTAGATATCCCAGCCGTCACATTTACAAGACTCTCCGAAAAGAGGGACTACGGCCTGAAGGTCGAATACAGCAACGGT
>WYEI01000165.1 GCA_009903905.1 Pyrobaculum sp.
TAGCCATACTCAACGACGACGGGAAGGAGCTCCCGCCGGGCGAGAAGGGACACGTAGCCGTGAAGCCGCCCCTCCCGCCCGCCTTCCTCCACACCCTCTGGAGAGACCCAGAACGCTACGTTAAAAGCTACTGGAGCACCTTCCCCGGCTACTACCTCACCGGCGACATCGGCTATGTGGACGAAGAAGGCTACCTCTACGTCCTGGGCCGCTCAGACGACGTGATTAAAATCGCCGGCCACAGACTGTCCACCAGGGAGGTTGAGGACATACTGACAGCCCACCCAGCCGTGGCGGAGGCGGCGGTAGTCGGCATACCGGACCCAGTACGGGGCGAAGTCCTAGGCATCTTCGTGGTGCCTAAGATGGACGCCAAAATCACCGAAGAGGAGGTGGCTCAACACATACGCAAGACCCTAGGCCCCGTCGCAGTCGTGGGCAGAGTCGTCATTTTGAACAAGCTACCCAAAACCCGCACAGGCAAGGTGATGCGCAGAGTGCTGAGAGCCTTCGCCTCAGGACAACCCCTCGGCGACTTATCCACACTAGAGGAACAAGAGGCGCTGGAAGAGCTCAAAAAGGCACTTGTAAGATAACCCCCGCCTCTTCTACGCCAACGCATATGTCTAAAAACAAGGTGACGCCGTTGCTGGCGAAACAACGCGTCAAGGCCGTCGACGGCCATAATCCGCGTCGGGAGTCTGCGCTCAACACACGGCGATGCGTCGCGTATAGGCCCAAGTAGCCATCCCAATTGACCACGTAGACCACGCAACACCCTCCATGTAATCGATCTCTCCATCAACCGCATCCACTGCCTAGTGGGGAAGTGTACTGCGCGGAGACCTCGGCTGCCGCCTTGGCTATAGGTTTCTTGTCAGACCACTGGGCGCCATAGTCTTTGCAAAGATCGGCGACCAGTTCCAGCGTAAGACGGTCTTCGTTGTCGCTGATGTTGGCAGGCACCCTCGACATAGGGCTGAGTCGGTTCTAAGCAATATGACAACCGCTGAGTTCGCTGATAGCAATCTACGGCCTGTTAGGGTAGGAGTGAACAGTCACAACAATGCAACACGCAACGATCTAGGCAACTACAACACGAAACGACCCGTTTAGACACTTAGATAATTACCAAAAATTTTCAATCCACCAGCCCAAGCAACTATTAAGCGCAACGTTTTTATACTTGACTGGCGGCTGTTTTGTGGGTGATGTTTCTAGTATTGCGTATGACGCGGTTAAGATGGCGGTGGAACACGTCTTGGGTAAGATTAGGGAGGGTAAGAAGCTATCCACCGAAGACGTCCTTGTCCTCTACCTCGGCACCATCGTAAGCGACCTGAAAGAAATAAGAACCGAAATCGCAAGACTAGACAGCAGAATAGACGAAACAAACAAAAGAATAGATGAAGTTAACAAGAGAATAGACCAGACAAACCAACGCATAGACGACACGGTGAAGAGCCTATCCACACGTATAGATGAAGTTGCTAAGTCGCTCTCGGCACGGATAGACGAAACAAACAGGCGAATAGACGAGACGAGCCAGCGCATAGACGACGCCGTGAGGAGCCTATCTACGCGCATAGACGAGACGAATAAAAGGATTGACGACTTGGCGAGGAGTCTCTCCGCCAGAATTGACGAGACGAATAAGAGGATTGATGACTTGGCTAAGAGAGTGGATGAGTTGGCCAAGAGGATCGACGCCGTCCAGACCACCCTCCTGGAGATCCAGAAGCTACTGCTGGAGTTCGTCAAGACGCGGCAGTCGGCACCTTGAGGGAATACGCGGACCCGCCTCTCACCGCCTATATTATGGCAACTGCGCCTCTCTTTGCGGGTCTCCTCCTTGTTGCATACTCGGCTAGAGGCCGTACTCCGGCTTGCAGGGCAGGTTTAGCTCCGCGTCGCCTACTACCCGCCGGCCGGCAACTACGCTGTAGAGACAGGGTCTTCGCCACACCGCCGCCTGGAGATTCTATATGTACTTCAGCGGTTTCGCAATCCCCCCAGAAGACGGCTTGCAAGCCGCGGCTGCCGGCGGGCTCCGCGCGGCGCCCCGGAGGTGCTTAACGCCAGTAATTACGACAAAAAGGCAAAACTCTGCATCAAGAAAGCGCAGAAACATAACGAAGAAAATACTTAAGTGGCTGGAAAAAACAGGCCGTGACCTCTAAAATTCGAAATATTAATCGGTTAATATATGGCGCGCTATTTAGCGTGTTGATCCTTCAGCTGTTTGTAGTCGTTGCCGCTCCATTTGCCGCACGTATAGGCTACCCATTGGTTGTGGCTGTGCCTTCCGGCCTCGCTACCACCATATATCCCGGGCCTGTGATATTTTTAGTAGCCGTGGCGGCCGGATTTGCCACAGCCCTAGCAACGCCGAGGAAACACTACGGTATATTGGTGGTTATGGCTGTAGCCGTAGTCGTGCTGGCTACGTTTCTTGCATCCATTAACACCTGTTACTACTGCAAGACGACGCTATGTAGTACTTATCCTGTAGCATCTTGTGGTGCTAGTGTTAGCTTGTTATACGCTACGGTAATGTGTACATGCCAGTCCTAATATAAATTTTTATGCGCTCTTTTATTATATACAATGTTAAATATTATTTGACTGATATATATTTCATTATTTTATTGGCTATAGTTCTACTTAATCTCTTTGCCGCGGCGGCGTTGCTGATTCAGCCTCCAGATTTCGCCACGTTTTTCGTGGTCTATCTGCTGTCTGTGTACGTGGAGAGGGGGATAGGCCAGCCTATGCCGTCGTTGCTGGCGGCGAGAGGCCGCCTGGCCGTGGCCGCATCTGTGTACCTCTCTACGTCGCTGGCGCTTGCCGCCGCGGCGTGGTACACGCCGCTGGTTCTGCTCGCGCCGTTGCTGGCGACTTTGCGCAGGAGGCTCGACATGTTTCTGCCCGGAGTAGCGGCCCTGGCCGTCCTCTCCCCTGGGTCTGCCACGGCCGTGGCGGTGTTTGAGGTGCTTGCCCGGTCTAAGCCCGTCGCAACTATGGGGAGGGGAGACCTAAAGATTTCCACCTTGCACCCAGCCTTCAAGGCCCTCTTGGCCGCGTCTTTCCTATTTGCGTATCTCGCGCTCAGTGGGGTGCCCAACGTGGAGATACACGGCCTGGCCACCGTGGCCCTATACAACACGTGCCATCTAACGGCAACACATCATCTGGCGGTGTCGGTGTTTATTGCGGCGTCTTACGGCGTTGTGCTGGGCGCGGCTCTAGACACCTATCTAGACAGCTACCTCCGAGTTTACCACTTTCTCCGCCGGCGCCTCTCCGCCAAGCCTCTGCTCACCCTTGCCTGGCTCCTAGCGGTCACCTCGCCGGTCTGTCTCTTCGCCGCGTGCGACGTCTTGAGCCACATGACGTTTCTCGTCCTTCTAGCCGCCTTGACGTGGTCCTTTAAGTTCAACCTCTTCAAAAACGAAGACGCGGCCCTCTTGTTGGTCGGCCTATTTGTGATAAGTTTCCTCTACAGATCGCCGTGGGCGCTCGCCGCGGCGGCCATACTCCCGGCGCTCCCCTGGCTCGCGGAGAGAATCCGCCATCTACTTAGTACCTCCCAGTAGAACATCAATCCGCTCTCACTCGGCTGTTGCTGAGAAGCGCCTTATCTAAGATATACCTCGCGTTGGGGCCCGACGTGCTTTTTCTGTGCGGCATGATGAAGTGCCTCCTCTACTGCACATTGGCCGTTGAGACGTGGCTGGCTCCTGTTGTATTCATATACCAACATGAGACAGTACAGTACGTTCTGCTGGAGTCCGAAGTCGGGCTCAAGCTTGAAGGCGGCTACGTGGTTTTAGAGCCGCGGAGAGGGCCCAGGCGGCCGCGCCTGGCGCTCATCGCGGGCATCGCTGCACCTGTAGGCATCGCTACGTGGTTTCTCGCCCCGATGTTTTCCATAATGTTTATGATTGCCACTATTCTTACTCTGCTTAGATATGTTGGAGATTAGGGGTCTCGTCGTGGGGTACGACAAGCTGTTGATTAGGCCTCTGGACTTGAGGCTGGGCGGCGGGGAGTCGGCTGTGTTCTTCGGGCCAAACGGCGTGGGGAAGACCACGTTGGCCAAGACCGTGGCCTCCTTGCTTAGGCCCCTCGGCGGGTCGGTGCTGTTGGACGGAGTGCCTACTCACAAGGCCAGGAGCCGCATATTCTACCTCCCCGAGGCAATTGAGGTGCCTGAGAGGGTCAAGGCGGCCGACTACGTGGAGGCCTTGGCGTCGTTCTACGGCGCCGCCGATTCGGCCCGGGATCTTCTAGACGTGGTGGGGGTGCCCGGCCGGCTTCCGCTGGGCAAGATGTCCCAAGGCATGAGGCGCCTCGTCCAGCTGGCCGCGGCCATGGCCGTCCTGCCCAAGGTGGGTCTCGCCGTCTTGGACGACCCGTACGTCAGCGTCGCCCCCGACAAGGCGGCTGAGATCCACCAGGAGCTGTTGCGGAGGGCGAAGAACGCCGCCTTGATCCTTACGGCGCGGATCCCGCTGGAGGCCTCGATACAGATAGATTTCCTTAAGCTTAAGCCATGAGGTGGCTTCTCAGCGCTTTGTTTATGGCGGTTTGGACTTTCGCTGATGTTTTGCTAAACGAAGCCGCGTTGCGGCAGGCCCTCACCGAGGAGATATTGAGACGTACGCAGTCAATCGGGGCGCCGGTCCGCTTGGATCAATCCGTTGAGGCGTCGTGGCGGTTCTTCTTAATGTCGGCGCCTATTACGGCGTTTTTCACACAGCTGGCGGTCTACGGGGCTTGGAGCTCGGCGTATAGGCTCGGCGGTTGCCGCAGAGGCTTCGCCGCGGCTTTAGCAGTCGTCGCTGCGCTGACCGCGGTTCTATGGCTCTACGTCCTGCCTGCTGTGTTCTTCATGGGCTACATCCTCATCGAACAGCCCTTGATGTACTTTCACGGTAAACGCCGGACTAGCCTTCATCAAGTACTCCGAATGCGCCCGACCGCCAGCCCCAGCGCCGGGATAGGCCAGCGGAGCGCCCAGACGCAGGCGGCTCACCGATGTTCCACGCCTCAGACACCGCGCCGCGCCCCAACGCGTGCAGACGGCAACCAACACCGCGGCGGAGCGCGGAAGAACCTCGAAAAAGCCGAAAACAGTTGTTCAAAGCGATCAAAGCAACAATGCCGAAGTCCACATCAACCCCGGGAGCAACACTGCGAATAGGGAAAGAGCGGCGACGGCCGCCGCCGCGGCGTCTCTCGTTTTGCCGAACATGGCCCAGGAGAAGAGAAACGACACAACCACGCCCAGCAACGGATGAACGACGGCGCCGGCGATGAAGGAGGAGAAGAGGAAGTCGCCGACATCTACGCCAAAGAGCCGGCGCGTAAATACGCCGAGAGCCCGCCGAAGCACCAAAGCAAACACCAAGGCAGAGCCGCCAGCCACAGCCGCGGCGAAGTCGGAGAGGTTAAATGTATCAGCTATGTAAAGTGTAGAGTATGAACGTAAACACGATGGTAGTGAAGACGAAGCTACGTGTGAGACCTCCGGTGGCTTTTGCGCCGTTTTCTATATGCTCAAGCGCCGCTGGCAGTGAAACCCCCTCCCTCCGATAAGCTCTAAACTCGGCTACGTATTTAAGAAGTATCAGAGTAAAGCTGGCGGAGAACAGCCGTTATGATTTCGCTCGTCGTCCTCAAGGAAATCGACATATAAAGCGCCGTGTGCATGGCAACAAGGGACATGTATCTCAACGTACTGAAGATTCGACGCCGATAAGGAAAGCCCCGCCAAAACCGCGTCAGACTTCCCCCAGGTAATGACGCCGGCCACCGTGGCCGCCACGCAGACCCCCGCTACGACGGTTACACAGACGTATGTCGTGGAGACGACGCTTGCCTGGGCGGTTATAGGCGTGTTGGTGGCGTTGCTGGCTGTGGTGGCTGGTCTTGCGCTCCGCAGGAGGTGTACCTTTTTTTCTAGATTTTTTCTAAGGGTACTCGACTGGTTCTGGATCTTCGTCCCCGCGACGCCCGCCACATACGCCCTCTTCGTGGGGACCCTGTGGGTTTGGTCTGTATCTATGCCCGCCCTATATGTCTACTCCTTCCTGTTGCTGGGGCGTAAGCTTCCACGTGGACATGCTGGACCATCTGGGAGATGTCGAGATGGGCGAGGAGTCGACATGGTATTGGTCTTTATTAGACGGGAGATATCTCGCCACCTACGCGGTGGAGGGGTCAGAAGGCGCCGAGCCCCTCTCCGTGGCCAGGGGCCTCGTCTACTACGTCCCCGGCGCCGTTGTGTGGAAAGGCCGAAGAATCGCCGCCACAGACTATCGACCTACGGCGTAGTTATTGGCCGGCGGGTAGTAGGCGACGCGGAGCTAAACGCACCCAGCGAGCCGGAATACGTCCTCCTAGACAAATACATATGCAACAAGGAGGAAACCCGCATAGAGACGCAGTTGTCAATATAGGAGGCGGTCAGAGAGGCGGGCCGCTCCGCGTATTCCCTCAAGGTGCCGACTGCCGCGTCTTGACGAACTCCAGCAGTAGCTTCTGGATCTCCAGGAGGGTGGTCTGGACGGCGTCGATCCTCTTGGCCAACTCATCCACTCTCTTAGCCAAGTCATCAATCCTTTTGTTAACCTCGTCAATCCTTTTGTTTGTCTCGTCAATTCTGGCGGAAAGACTCCTCGCCAAATCGTCAATCCTCTTGTTAACTTCATCAATCCTTTTGTTTGTTTCGTCGATTCTCGCTGAGAGCGACTTCGCAACTTCGTCTATGCGTTGGTTTGTCTGGTCTATCCTCTTGTTAACTTCGTCTATCCTCTTGTTTGTTTCGTCGATTCTGTGGTCTAGTCTTGCTATGTCGGTTCTTATTTCTTTCAGGTCGCCTACTATGGTGCCGAGGTAGAGGACAAGGACGTCTTCGGTGGACAGCTTCTTACCCTCTCTAATCTTACCCAAGACATGCTCCACAGCCATCTTAAGCGCATCATAAGCAATGCTGGAGGCATCAGCCACAAAACTGCCTCCAGTCAAGTATAAAAACATTGCACATAACAACCCCTCGGGCCGGGGGGTTGAAATTTTTGGTATTCTATAGCAGATCCAACCGGCTCAGCCCAGAAACCGGCATATCTGGCAAGCCTCAACGCATTAAGCCCCGCCTTCCCAGCTATATGCTCAACCGCTGTCCTCCAAGTTGCCTTTGCCACACATCCTTCGAGGCGACATCAGATCCTAGGTCGGCGCTCAACACACCACAAGTAGATACAGCGGATCCGCTTATTGATTGCGCCGCAACATGTGCGGAAGCTAAACATGC
>WYEI01000248.1 GCA_009903905.1 Pyrobaculum sp.
GTTACACCGGCCCCCAGGGCGATTCTGCGTATCCTCGAGGCGTTGAGTATCTCGGGGTTTTTCAGCTCCTCCGTAGTCATGGAGCTGAGTATGGCCTTCCACTTCTTTAGGTTCTTTTGGGATAGTTCGATCTGCTCCTCTGAGATCTTTGCCGCCATCCCGCCCGGCAGTAGCTGGAAGACCTTGCTGAGGGGGCCGAGTTTCAGGAGGCCGTCGATCTGCTTCTTGAAGGTGAGGAGGTCGAGCTTCCCGGACTCTATCTCCTGTAGGACCTCCTCTTCCTCAAACACCGCCTTGATCTTCTCCACCAGCGCGTCTAGGTCGCCCATGCCGAGAACCCTCGCGACGAACTTCTTGGGGTTAAAGAGCTCGAGCTCGTCCACGTCTTCGCCGACTCCTATGAGCTTTACCCTGGCGCCCGTCTTAGCAACGGCGGCAAGGGCCCCTCCGCCCCTCGCCGTGCTGTCCATCTTGGTTATTACGACGGAGTGTATCGGCAGATATTTCATGAAGGCCTCTGCTTGCGCCGCGGCTAGCTTGCCCACCGTGGCGTCTATCACCAGCATGACCTCGTCTGGCTTAACGGCGTCGTGTATGGCCTTTACCTCCTGGAGTAGCGCCTCCTCGTTTCTGTGGCGCCCGGCCGTGTCGACGATGACTACGTCTAGGTTTTTGAAGTTTTGGACGCCCCTCTTTGCGATCTCCACCGCGTCTCTGCCGTCTCTTTCGCCGTAAAACGGCGCGCCTATTTTCTCGGCGAGTTGCCTCAGCTGGTCGAAGGCGGCGGGTCTTATGGTGTCTGTCTCGACGAGGCCCACCTTGTAGCCGCGCTTTATCAGATACTTCGCCAGCTTAGCGGCTGTGGTGGTTTTGCCGCTACCCTCTACGCCGAGCAGGAGGATCACGTGAGGCTTCTTGGTGGGTTTGAATTCGGCGGGTTGCTCGCCGCCGAGGAGCTTCACCAGCTCGTCGTAGAGGATGTAGATGAGGTATTCCCTGGGCGGTATGCCGGCGGGGGGCTTCTCCTCCCGGATCCTCCTTACCGCGTTTTCGGTGAAGGTCTTTACCAAATCCAGCGGCACATCTGCCTTGAGCAGAGTCCTCTGGATTTCCCTGGAGAGCTCTTGCAACGTGGCGTCGTCTATGTATTCCACCCCTCTTATCTTCTCTATGAGCTTGCTGAATACCTCGGTGAGGGCCTTCACGTATGGATCGGGGTGCCGGTTTTAATAGTTTATGTAGCAGGAGGGGCTTGCGGTTGCTGGCCCAGAGTGGCGTACCACACGTCGACTTGTTTCATGAAGTTCTCGAGCCTGTCTAGTATGTAGATGCCGTAGTGTGGGTAGATCTCAAACACGAGCTTCTGGGGACGCACCGCGGTCCACCTCATCTTGCGGAGGAACATCACCCTGAAGACGAAGCCTCTGTACTCCATGAGCTCCAGCTTAATCACGCCGCTGGCTAGGTACTCCTCGACGCCGAAGCGGCTGATCTTGTTCTCCCCGGTGGGGATCTCCGACGTCATGAGCGTAGTTATGTCTTTTATCTTCCGCACTTGGAACACCAGCTCTCTCATGTACTCCCTAACCCACAAGACGTCGGTGTGGGAAGTGATGATGAGGGGGGCTATTGGGTCTATCACCAGCCTCTTCACCCCGAACTTCTTGACGTATTCTAGTATTATCTTCGCGATGTCCCTGGGATCAGCAGACACTTTC
This sequence comes from Pyrobaculum sp., assembly GCA_009903905.1. Next base: position 1,719 of record WYEI01000248.1, read on the forward strand.
TCCTCCTTCGCGTAGGTCCTGAAGTGAGTCCTCAAGTCGACAAATATCAGCTTGTTCTGGGTCTCCAGCGCGTCTAGGTCCCACCCCAGCGACTCCCTCACGCCACGCTTCACGTCCTCCGACGGCTCGTCGATTGTGATGTAGAGCCCCGGCTCGTCGTATAGCTCAGCCCCCGTCTTCAGAAACTGGAGGCTGAATATGGTCTTGCCCTGCCCAGCCTCCCCCGCCACTAGGTATATCTCCCCCTTGCGGAAACCCCCCTGAAGAAGCTGGTCCAAGTACCAGATCCCGGTGGAGGCTCTGTTGTCGTAGATCTGGTAATAGTCCTGGTAGTCGTAGCTGTATTGCTCCTGATAAGACATACGGCACCTGTGGGGTGGATTAATATATTTGTTTTGTTCACGTATCTATACAGTAGGCGGGCAGTATACTTATCTCAGTTACGGTGCTCGAAAATACGCCACTCGCCCCTGAGCTCAAACACCGCCCTCCTCGCCACGTCGCGCCAAGTCTCATACGCCTTTTCGTAGAGCTCGGGCTCTACGGAAGAGAGAAACAGCACGGTGTCGAAGGACCTCTCCCTAAAAGGCGGGCGCCAGAAGTCGGCGACCACCAACTCGCCGAGTTCGCCGCGTCTCGCCTTCGCTTGCGCGAGCATATCCAGCGAGATGTCCAGACAGACCACGTAGGCGCTGACTACATCAAAGACTAGGCCAACGCCGCAACCTGCATCGGCAACCTTCTCCCCCACCTGCGACGAGATAAGCCAATATTTTCGGCGCTGCTCCTCGCCGTAGATCTCCTCGTAGATGGGGGCCAACCTCTTGTAGAGCTCTAGGATCCTATCTGTCTCCATATGATCACAAGCGATGCGAGGGCAGAGGCGGCGGCGGACATCACGATTAGGTCATAGGCGTGGAGGTCTGTGAGGTATCCGTAAAGCACTGCGCCTAAAAGGGTGCCAAATCCCCACATGGCGTTTACAAACCCCAGGGAGGCAGCACCGCCGAGCTTAGCCGCGTGAGCCTTGGCGATGACGTCTGTGTAGGACGTGATGATTGAGTAAAACACGGCGCCTAAAAACAACAAAGCGGGGTGGACAGCCCCGGCGAGGTACGTAAACGCCAAGAGTACAGAGAAGAAAGGCGCTATGAGGACTGACCTGTTGCTTTTATCGGCGAGGTAGCCGAGGGCCGGTGAAGCGAGCACCTCGGCTATCATGGCCACTAGGTACAGGAGGGACCCCATCCAAGCAACCTCTGCGAATCTGTACATAGAAAGCGATATGTGAACGGTGGACAGGCCTAGGAAAAACTGTGCAAGGCCAAACAGAATCACGTCTTCTGTAAGTGCAATAGTTGTGGCTCTTCTCCTCTCAGGCTTTATGCCGGCTACTCTGTAGGCTAGGTAGAGCGTCAATAGGGCGGCGAGGCCCGGAAACAGCGAGGCCCGGAAGACGGCTTGGGGCTCGTAGCTACTGTACAGCATTGCGGTGGCCATCACGACGCCCGTCACCGCCCCGAGCTGGTCTAACGCGGCGTGTATGCCAAATGCCCTTCCCTTAGCCTCCTCGCCCCCCGCCGAAGAGATGATCACGTCGCGAGCAGGCGTGCGGAGGGCTTTGCTAAATCTTTCGAGAAATATCAAAGCGGCGACTTGCCACAGATCACGCGTAAATAGAAGGCCGGCTATTGCGGCGAGCTGAAGGCCGTAGCCTAGGAACGTCTCAAGCCAGTAGCCGCCTCTTCTGTCGGCCAGCGGCCCCGTCACGAACCTGGCCGCGTACCCCAAGGCGTCTCCCAGGCCGAAAACAAAACCGACAAAAGCCGCGGTGGCGCCCAAATGTTGGAGGTATTGCGGCGCCACCGCGCGCATGCTCTCGTAGAGCCAGTCGGCGAAAAAGGAGACGAGTCCCAAAAGCAGGATGAGTCTAAGGTTCATGTCCGGCTACTTATTATGTGTTATATCTCTTCCCAACACTTCTTTAGCTATGAGAATCGGCGCCAGCGCCGAAATAAACATGGCGGTGGCTATGTCTATGTTGATCACATAGGCGTCTCTGGAGGGGACCGAGAAATATACGGGGCCGTTGGGCGTGTTGAAGTACACATATGTGCTGTAGTTTGTGAGGATCGTGCCGGCGACCGTGGGGGCTATCGCAGAGCCGAGGTTTCGAAAGACTGTGTTGAGCCCCGTGGCCGCGCCGAGGCGTTGTCTGGACACCGAGAATGTGAGAAGGTTTATCAGCGAGACGTTGAGTAAAGTCAAGCCCACGAAGCCTAGAGTCAGGTAAGAAATCAGAGTCCAGATTCCGCTGTAGAGATGCGCGGCGGCCAGCTGGTAGCCGACTACGGCAAAGGCGACCCCGGCTACGGCTATCTTCTTCGCGCCTAGGCGCCACATGGTTCTTCCCGCCAGCGGCGCCACGATTATCTGCACCGCCGCAGGTGGAAGCATGTAAAGCCCAGTCTGTAGTACCGTGAGGCCGTAACCGTAGGGCGGCGGCATTTGCAAGAGGTAGGATAGGTTTTGTGAATTCATCTGGAAGGCGTATGCAACTATCAATATGGCGAAGGTGGCGGCGGCGACATTTCGGTTAAATATGTCCCGCGGAATAAAGGGGTTGTCTGTCGTAAGCTCGTGAAGTATGAAGACGGCGACGGACGCTACAGATAGGAGAAATAGAGTTACTATCCTCTGGGAGGTCCAGCCCCAGTCGGGTCCTCTGGAGATAGCCAGAAGGAAGGAGGCGGCGGCCAGGGCGAAGAGAGCTATGCCGAAGAGATCTACCTTACGTGGAGTCCTGTACCTACTTTCCTGTATGTAGAGCCAGATGGCTAGAGTCAGAAGCGCCGCAATAGGCGTAGCCGTGTGGTAGGTAGCCCTCCAGCCGAAGTTTTGAGCTATATAAGCCCCGACGGGCAGAGCTATTATTATGCCTACGCCGAACATGGCGCTGACCACGCCCTGGGCCGTGGGGACCATCTGAGGCGGGAACTCCTCTCTTATTAGAGAAAAGGCGAGGGGGAACATGGCCATCCCTAGCCCCTGTATTGCCCTTGCGACGAGAAGAGATTCGAAGTTAGGCGCGTATCCGGTGAACGTGACGACCGCGGCGTATGTAGCCATCACGGCCGTCAAAACCTTCTTCTTTCCATATATATCGCCGAGGTTTCCAAATACCGCCGCGCTTATGGTGCCCGCTATTAAGTATATCGTCAATATCCACGACGCGTCTGCAGGCGTCACGTTGAACTCCGCCTGTATCTTAGGCAGACTGGGCATCAACATCGCCTCTGTATACATCACCAAAAGAGCGACAGAGCCCAAAAGCGGGGTGGCCCTCCAGGCGTATTTAATGTCGTAGCTATCCACGGCGCCTCCTACGCGCAACTATGACCCCGCCGACCACAAGAAGCAGGATGGTAAGCGCCAGCGGAACCACCACAAATAAGTCTAAGCCTCCTCTCACCTCAACTGGCACGCCGACGTATTGAACCCCTGGAGTAAAGACCCCCGTCTGGTTCCACGTCACCACAAGCGTGAGCGAGTATACGCCGGGAACCGCCTTATCTGACACGTCCAGCAGAAAGGCAGTGGTGGCAGTGCCGCCGGGCGGTATGTCTCCCAGCACCCGTGTACCGGCGGTGGCCACGTCAGCGATGTTTGACGCATGCGGCTCGAAGACTTGGGAGGGGGTCATCGTTATCTTCACGTTCTTTGCCTCTTCGGCGCCCATATTAGTTATGTTAACGATCAGCACCGCCGTGGAGCCCGGGGCCGCATTGTATATCCTATACCTTATGTCTAGGACATCTTTTTTCCTGATCTCCAGAGGCCCTTGCGCCGCATATTCGCCGCTGCTCCACCTAGCCACAGCCACCACGTTGTAGTCGCCTGCAGACAGCTTAGACACGTCGAGGTAATACGTGAGCGTGACGGGAGAGCCCGGCGGAAGGTAGTCAATGGTATAGCTCCGTCTGCCTATCGTTGCGTTTAGTAGGACTACTGTGACGTTGCGGGCGACCACAGGCCCCGTGTTTATCACTTGGACCATAACCTGCGCCATGGAGGCACCCTCGAGAATGCTGGGCGGCACCACTGCTACGTTTTGAATCGCGACCTCAGGCCGGCTTACGGGCAAGTAGAAGGTGTAGTTGACGTCGTTTACCGAAACCACTACAGGGTATCTTCCCGCTGAGGCGTTGCTCGGCACTTGCACAGTCACATACGCCGTAAACGGCTGACCCTGGGGGAGGTAAGACACTTTATACTCGGCAGGGCTCGCCAAGATGAGGGGGGTGTAGACTGATATTGTAAGGTTCTTGGCTGTGAAGGGGGCCGCCACCGTAAGTGTGCCAGACGCCAAGCCGCCCGGGTAGGAAAGAGGCGGGGTGAAAATAAGTAACACGTTGAAGTCGGGTCTAACCACCTCGTAGTAGAAGGTGTAGTTGACGTCGCCCACAGAGACCTTCAGCGGGTAGAGACCCGGTTGCGCATCTTTTGGAATTTCAATCACAATATTCACGGTGATCGGCGTCTGCGGCGTAATGGCAGGAAGCTCCATCGAGGAGCCTGTGAGGATTTTAAACGGCGTCTTTACACGTATATTCACCCCCGCCATCGTATAGTTCGTGGCAACCACGAGAGTGACTTGAGCTAAAGAGCCTGGGTAGACCTGGGGCGGATTGAAATAGGCGTTGACGCTTATCCATGGCCGCGGCACGTAGACCTCTGCGTACCTAACGATGCAGGCCCCCGTGGAGTAACATATCTCAACCGGCACCCTCACCACTCCATAGGCGGTAAACACGGCCTGCACGGGGATTTGTAACTGGGTAAGCAGAGGCGTTTTCACTGTGTTTTTGCTTAATATTCTAACGCCTTCGCCATCTAACACGCGAACTGTGACGTTCTGTAAAGGCGCGGCGCCTCCCGGCGTTATTAAGAGTGTCACCATAGTAGGGGTGCCCAACACCGGGGGTTGCGCAGGCGTGGCCGCTATGTTTATGTCCGCGCCGCTTACCACAGGCAACTGGATAGTTTTGTTGAAGACTACAGAGCCGGCGTAGCCCGACACGCCGTTTAACGTCACTGTGAGAGTTGCGTTGTAGAAGCCGGGCTTTAGGGATGCCGGCAGGACGAAGTTCAACACACAAGTGGCGTTTGACCTAGGCGGGATCGTCGCGTCGCATGTAGGCGTTGCGTTTAAGAACTGCGAAACGACGCCGCCGCTTATAGACGCCTTGGCCTTCACGTAGTCCACAGTGGGGTTGAACAGAAGCACGGGAAGCTGGACCGACTGCCCCGCCACATATGCCGAAGGCCTCGCCACGGCAAGGGAAGAGAAGTCAAATGGGAGCACCTCCACGTCTAACGTGGCTTCGGCAGAGCGGAGAAGCGTGTACGCCACAACCCTAATTCTGTAGTAGCCAGGGCGGGCATCTAGAGGGACTTGCACAGCCGCCACAGCGGTGTAGGGGACGCCAGCCGACAACTGCTGGATCTGCACCGTAGAACCTGTGACCACCTTAAAAGGCGAGTCAATGTCGATGTAGACGTTGGTAAGCGGCTGAGCGGAGACTAACGT
>WYEI01000025.1 GCA_009903905.1 Pyrobaculum sp.
TGCCGGCCTTGACGTAGGACTCCTCCGGCGACGCCACCCAGCTCTGGCGGAACAAGTCGAAAAGCCTCCCATGTACCTTGCCCTCTAACACCTCCCTTAAGGTCACCTTCTTAACGGGCTCTTGCGCCACGAATACAAGGCCTATCAACCTCTCCCTCAGCTTGTCTAGCCAGATGGCTCTGAGGGCTCTGGCGTTGTATCTGTGGCGGCGGTAGGGGTCGTCTGGCCTGTAGAGCATCACGGCGGCCATACCGCCGACCGGCCCGGCGTTGAGCTCGCCGTCTCTCCCGAGACCCGCCATGAGGCACATCAAGGCGTTGTACTTCTGATACGCCATCATTATGGGGTGCGTCATGGTGATGTTCTGGGGGTCTGGGTACACGGCCTCGTCTTTCCACATCTCGATGAGGGAGCCCAGGTAGTCCCACCTCCCGTTGTTGCTCTTCACCAGCCGCTCCCGCCAGATCCAGAAGATGACGGGCAAAAACCTGCCGGCCATCGCCTCCTCGTAGAGCATCGCTATCTTCAGCTCGCCCCGCCTAAGCCCCAGCTTGTCCTCCAGAAATCTCAACAGCTTCTCCACCACCAGCGCCTCGTCGGGGGTCTGCACCTTAGGCACGTAGAAGTAGACGCCGGACCCAGCGCTCTTCAAGACGTCGTAGTTGTTGACCGTATATATCGCAATGGAGGTGATTACGGCCGGTATAGGCCTCCCGTCCATCCTGACGTCGAAGTCAAGAATGTGGATACCTGGTATTCTGTGTATCAACGTAGGCCACCTAGACCTCTCCTTCTGTATCCTGTAGACCTTGCCCCCCTCGTGGTAGGGGTCCGGCACCTCGCCCCGGAGTACCCTCTTCACTATCCGCCTCGCCTCCCACACCGCCGCCACAGACCTGCCGGAGCCCCACGGCACGTACCAGGCGGGGCTTGCGTCCTCCTCGTCCTCCATCATTGCGGCAACGTCGGCGTTTATCTGGTGGATGGCCCGGCTCATGGGGTACCACGGCCCCGTTATCTCGAGGCCGGGGTTCTTCAGCGGGTGCAGGTCGTCCGGCACCGGCGTGTTCCAGTTAAGCCCCCACCTATGCGGCGTGTCCCTTCCGAGGAAGTTGTCTATGAGGCCTTGTACAATCTCTCTAAACGTCCGGACGTTGCCGTCTGAGTCTTCGAACTTGTCGCCCCACTGGGGAAACGCCGCCTTTTCCCTCACCGGCCTCCTGTCCTCAAGCCACTCCCGCCTAGCCCTCACCGCCTTGCTTATCTCTCCCTGGAACCTCCTCGCCATCTCCTCGATTAACTCCTCCACCACCACCCTCCGTCCATTTACAACTTTCTCACCTAATAAATCATTAAACTCCCTCAAAACATTTGGATTTATTTCAATCATTATATTCTTAAAAAACCAGGCCTTTTAAGGGTTACTCAAAGATCTTACCTGGGTTAAAAATCCCATGAGGATCAAATATACGTTTAATTTCTCTATATAACCTAAGCGATACAGTGGATCCTTTCGCCCCTAGAGCCGTCTTCAGCATTTCCCTCTTGTGTATCCCTATGCCGTGCTCGGCGCTTATAGTTCCATCGTACTTTATGGCTATCTTGCCGAAGTGCTCGAAGAGCTTAATCGCCTTCTTCTGCTCCTCGTTGCTCTTGTCGAACCAAAGCGTCGGGTGGATGTTCCCGTCGCCCACGTGGCCGCCGGTTATAGTCGGGACCCCGTAGAGCCGCACGGCGTCTTTAACCTCGCGCATGGCCTCCGGCAGTTTAGACGTGGGCACCGCCACGTCGGCCATCATTATGACCGCGTTTCCGCCGTACGGCTCCACCGCGCGTTTCACCGGGACTTTTCCTCAAATCGGCAAGGCTTGAAGACACTAATAATTTTACCTCTTGTTCTTATATATCTTCCCCTCGAGGATATATGCCTTAAAGTCGTGAATAACTTCAGCAATTTTTATACCAGCAGGACATTGTACATCGCAGGCTCTGCATACTAGACATGTCATGATGCCCATATACGCCGCCTCGGAGAGCCCCCCGTCGAAGTTCTTTATCAAGTTAATGCGGCCCCGAGGCCCGAAGTGCCTCATCCTCATGCTCCTATACGTGGGGCATGCATATTCGCAGAATCCGCAGAACTGGCACTTGGAGGCCTCTTCCTTCAGCTCGGCTAGGTTCATTGGAGCACCTCAGCCATGTGGTACAGCTCCACCTCGCCCTCAGAGGCGCGCTTGAGGTTGACGTAACATATTGGGCACTGCACCACCACCTTCCTCGAGAGCTTGGCGAGATCTCTTACCCTAGCCTTGGCTATCTGCTTCGCGACGCCGGGGAAGGTGGACTCTATAGGCCCTCCGCAACACCCAGCCGTATCTTTCCCAGTTATGTAGGGATCTTCCACGGGCTTGCCGGCCGCCAGAAGCTGCCTAATCCTCTCGTACTTCCCGAGAAACCTGGCATAGAGACAGGAGTCGTGGATCGCGAAGCCGTTGATGGAAACCCCGCCCGGCTTTATGAGGTCCAGGTAGCTCACCACCTCGATGTCGAACCCCTCCACGTACTTGGGGTAGATCTTCTCCAGCACGTGCTGGGTGTGGGGATCCACCGTAATTATCCTCCTCACGCCGCGCTTCTTGAAATACTCGGCCGCGCGCCTCGCGTATCTGGCAAAGTCGTCGACGAGGCCCAGCTCGTAGAGAAGAGCGCCGGAGTATATCTCTCTGTCCAGAAGGCCGAACTCCACCCCGGCCCTCCTCAGGAACTCGTAGATCCTCCTCACTATCCCGTCGGCTCTCTTCACCTCCGCCTCCTCGGGCCTTAGGAGGAATCCGCCCAACGCCTTCGTCCCCACGGCGGCCAGCCGCGCCATCACGCCGCCCTTCGTGACTCCGAACTTCTCCAGGTTCTCAACGGCCTTCTCGATCACCGGAGCTATGTGGTACATACAGGAGGTGTATAGAATAGTGGAGCTGGGGCCGACCTGCAGGTCCTTCTTCCAGCCTTCACATAGGTCTTCCTTGAGGGGGAAGGGAAGCCAAGACTTCTCCAAGCTGTCGACAACGATCTCGCGGAGTTGAGAGATCCACTCAATGGACATAGCTAAACCACCTTTCCCGGATTAAATATATTGTATGGATCGAACACCTTTTTTATCTGAACCATTAAATTTGCATGAAACTGTATTTCCCTTGGTTTTTTGTTGCGAACAACTCCTTCAACAGCTACTTCTTCTGAGTCCCGATCCCGCGGTCCGTACTCACAGTTCCCCTAACTCCGCACAAATGCAAGCTCTCTTTACCTTTATCTCGCCGACGGGCCGAGGCTGAGGGGTTCCAGAGGAGCCAGGGAATGTTCTATGCTGCCATTGTCGGTATAGACTATCATGTCCATGTCTATGACTCGGTAGGACTCGACGGGATCTATGCCGGACACCACGGGGGAGCGTCGCCATCTCGCTGCCAAGGAGGGCCAATGTATAGGACAATAGATATATCTATGCTAAGGTCTTTGAGAGGTGTATGAGCTGGGATGTAGCTATTGAGCGGGCTAGAAGCTCGATAATGCCGAGGACATACGACGCGCTTGCGCGCTACGGATATCTCCAGGATCTGCGCAGAGAGGTCAGGAAAGCCAAGGAGGAGGTGGTGAGGAATCTCGACTTCTACATAGAGGAGTTCCGGAAGTCGGTCGAGAGGATTGGCGGTAGGTTCTACCTAGCGGGAGATGGGAGGGAGGCGGCAGACGCCGCGGCTAAGATAGTGGGCAGAGGGAAGGTGGTGGTGATGGGTAAGAACAACGTGGCGAGCGAGACCAAGCTCCATAAGAGGCTGGAGGAGGAGGGCAACGAGGTGTGGGAGACCGACCTGGGGGCATTCCTCGTCCAGCTCAGCGGCGAGGAGGGGTCCCACATAACAGCGCCAGCCATACATCTGACCCGCGAGCGGGCCGCCGAGCTACTCAGGGAAAAGCTGGGGATCGCGGTGCCTCCCGACCCTGTGGCCATAGCGCAGAGGGTTAGGGAGTTCCTCCGGGAGAAGTTCATGAAGGCCGACGTGGGCATTACGGGCGCCAACGCCCTAGCCGCCGACACGGGCGCCGTGGTGCTGGTAGAGAACGAAGCCAATATACGCATCACGTCTGCGTTTCCTCCTGTCCACATCGTGTACGACGGCGTGGAGAAGATAGTGCCGACGTTGATACACGCCCTCTACGTGGCCAGCGTCCAGGCGGCGTACGCCGGGCTCTATCCCCCCACGTATATCAACGTCTCGGCTGGCCCCAGCTCCACAGCCGACATCGAGATGCATAGGGTGTCGCCAGCCCAGGGGCCTAAGGAGTACCACGTGGTGCTTGTGGACAACGGGAGGAGGGCGGCGGCGAGAGACCCGGCGCTGTGGGAGGCACTTCTATGCATTAGATGCGGACGGTGCCACCTCCACTGTCCGATATACCGGGCGTTGGGGAGGGATTTCGGCGAGCCCCCCTACACGGGCCCCATGGGCGTCATGTGGACCGCCGTGACGAGGGGGATAGAGGCGGCGGGCCCCCACGCGCTGAAGTGCGTCCACGCGGGAAACTGCAAAGAGGTCTGCCCCATGGACATAGACATACCGCAGGTGATACACGAAATAAAAAACAGATATCTGAAAAGCAAGACCTAGAATCGACGCGTTTTTCGAGACGTAGAGCACGATACAGACTGCGTGCCGGAGCACAGCCCGCTCCGCCAGCCGCAGCTCCCTGCGGCAACCGCCTCCGTCCACTACCCGGCCACATGCAGGAGTGGAAGACTCTACCTGGACCGGCTTGAACGTTGTGGATTTGCATCGCCTTTTCAAGCTCGATGCCCCGCGCGACGCGGTCTTTAAGTTACTTAACGCGCTTCATCACCTCGGCGACAAGCCTCCTTACGTCACCCGCCTCCCCACACGCCGTGTAGTCGAGGTCGGGGCTACGGCGCCGAAAGTAGTTGAGGTTAAGCGACCTGTCCGTCAGGGCAGAGGTGTCAATTATAACAGAGGGGGTCTTCATCTTAGTTGTCGGGGCCCGGGGCACGGCGAATACAGAGCCTTCGGGCTTGACGCAGCGCCCCGGCGTTGCGCCTAGGGCGTCAGCCGGCTTGGGAAGCGCGTCGCATAGGGTTTTTCAGGTTGTAGGACTAGCCCTTCTCTCCCCCAGGTACTTCCTTGACCACCCAGGCCCATTCTCTTCTTGCCGTGTATCACGGATCTCTCCGACTCGTTTTTGGCACGGTAGCTCCTCTCTCTCCAGACAGAAGATCGCAATCTGCAACATCTTGCATCTTCTACAGTTAGCCACCTCTGCTGGACCCTAAGCGTCTGTTGCAATATGCAACAGACGGTTGCAGATCTAGTGGGGCGCGTATTGTAGATCGAGGTTACTTGGGCGAGATGCAGGAGATGGCCGACGGCAAAAGTTAAATATGTGATCAACTGTTCACATATGGACGGCTTTACTCTCAACATAGTGCTGGCGGGCGTCGCCGTGCTTTCTTTTATCTCCGGCATGTTGGGCCTCGGCGCCGCCTTCGCCACTATTCCCTACCTATCGCTGTTTATGTCGGATCTGGTGCATCAAGTGCAGCCGGTCGCCTTGTTGCTCAACGGCTTTACATCGCTCTTCGCCATGGTGGGGTTCGCCAGAAGCGGGCTCATTAGGTGGAGGGATGCGGCTGTTTTGGCCGCCGCCACGACCCTCTCGGCCCCTTTAGGGTCCCTCCTTGCGCAATACACCCCGCAGATGTACATATGGCTTATCTACTTCGCCGCGGTTCTTTATCTGGCCTATAGAATGTTTAAAGGCGCCTCGGAGACTCCCCGCGGGGAGCCCAACCTTAAGCTGGCCGCCGCGTTGGCCGTGCCGATTTCAATACTTGCGGGGTTGCTGGGCGTGGGGCCCGGTTTCCTCCTCATGCCGACTCTCATACTGCTGGGGTACGAGCCCCGGCTCGCGGCCGGCATCAACGCCCTGGCCGTGTGTCCGCCTTCCTTCTCTGCGTTTATCCCGCACATACCCACTATGAGGATAGACCCATTGTTTTTGCTTGCTGTTGTGGCCGTGGGCTCAGCTGCGGCGTATGCGGGAGCAAGGGCGACCGTTAGGTACGTCAAGGGGAAGACCTTGAGACAGATATTCGGCCTAGTGATAGTGATCATGACTCTGTATAAAATAGTGACGCTCCTCTGACATGGGCGTGTTGAGACTGAGCGATGTGGCGAGGAAGCTGGCCGAGACCGGCGTGTGTAAAGAGCCGCCGAGACCCCCCGTAGAGGAGATCTCCCCACCGCCTGTAGCGGTGGAGAAGATAGCGGAGGTGCCCGCAGTCTTGGCCGAGCCCAACAGACTCAAGATCTTGTATCTACTGCGGCAGAGCCCCATGCCCGTCTGTTTCCTCTCCTACATACTGGGTCTCGACAGGACCGCGGTGTCTCACCACCTAGCGAGACTCAAAGCCGCAGGTCTCGTGAAGGTCTCCAGGAGCGGCCAGTACAGCATCTATAGCCTCTCCGAGGAAGGCCGGCGATGGGTTGACGCCGTGTTTTCAGTTTAGGAGTAGAGGCGCGTCCACATCTGCCGACGGCGGCGTCTGCGTCCATCTTTTCCATGCCGGGAGCCTCCTCTAGGCTGGGGGCGATGCCAGCCTCCGGCGCGCAGACAAACGAAGTCCCAGCGCCCCGCTCCCGCTGGGGTGCGGCGCCGTCCTCTCCGCCGTCTTGCCGCCATCGACGTGTAGCTTGAGGTGGCCGCACAAGGGGTCTGAAGCATTGGGAATTACGAGGCGGCGAGAGACTCCTCCTAATGTTCGGAGACATCTGGCGAGGTCTGCCCTGCTTTTCGAATCTTCCTTTGGAGCCCGACGTCGCGCAGATAGGGGCTGTATTACGAAACTTGTTTATGGGTAGGGAGCGGGAGTTGGGTGGCTGGGGGAGCGGGTTGGGCGGCGCCGAGCTTTTGGCAATACGCCCAGGCGACGCATCGGCAAGACCGAGACGTTGAGGGAGTTCCCCAGACGGCGTTATATCAACTCCTCACCTCTAGGACGGGCTCTCAAGATCATTTGGAGTCGCTTAAAAGAGAGTGTTCGCCGGGAGGTAAATCTACGAGAGACCTTGAGGGGCTTCTGGCGTAGCCGAGGGGGTGGATAGGCCACGTCTCGTATTCGACGTGTTCGGCTGGCCGAGCTCCACAGGGGCGTACTACGCGCCTTAGGCGTATAGGTGACAA
>WYEI01000213.1 GCA_009903905.1 Pyrobaculum sp.
CGGCGTTTGAAGACGTCAGGCGGAACGACCCCCTCTTCACGCCGCAGAACTTGAAGCTGGCGTGGCCGCTGGTGGAGGAGATAAGGCGCCTCGCCGCGGCCTACGGCAAGACCCCGGCCCAAGTGGCACTTAACTGGCTGGTCAGAGACCCGTGGATATACCCCATCCCCGGTGCTAAGACGCCTGAGCAGGCGGTAGAGAACGCAGGCGCAACGGGCTGGATGCTTTCAGACGACGACTGGAGGAAGCTCGACAGACTCAGCTGGGAGATCTCGCAGAGGATAATCTACGTGACTTGGTGAGCCCCTTCCAGTAACAGCCGGGGCCTGAACCGCGTCTCAGACGTTTTTCGGCTTTCTGCGGCGTGATGTCTACGGAGGATTTATGTTGTGGTAGCAACATATATAAGGAGATTTCAACAATGTAGCTATGTCGCAGGCATTGAGGGAGTTTTTGCTCAAGAAGGCTAAGCTAGAGCCGCTGTTTAAGTGGGGGGTTCGGTGGAGCCTTTGGCCCGTCCACCTGGTCACCTCCTGTTGCGGCGTGGAGGTTGCCCACACGTCAGGTCCTGGGTTTGACGCGGAGAGGTGGGGCGTGCTTCCCTTCCACACAATGAGGCAGACAAACGTCATACTTGTGGAGGGCACCATCACGAGGAAGATGGCGAAGGTCCTTAAGCAGGTGTACGAGCAGATGCCCGAGCCTAAATACGTAATTGCCATGGGCGCCTGTGCGGTTAGGGGAGGCCTCTTCTGGAACTCCTACCACGTGGTGCAGGTGGACACGGTGGTGCCGGTGGATGTCTACATCTCCGGCTGTCCGCCGACGCCGGAGGCAGTCATCAGGGCGTTTATGATGGTGCACAACAAGATCAAGGGGAAGCCCGGCCCCTACGTGGAGCCCGTCAAGGTCGACCTAACGCCGTTTCTCCCGCCGCCGCCCAAGCCGCCTGCGAAACCCGCGCCTCAGCAGACACAACAAGCCCCAGCGGCGTAATATGGCGGCGAAGCTCCCGCCCAAATGCCCGCCGCAGGGCGACCACCCACTGCTTGAAAAGGTCAAGCAGACGTTCGGCAGCGCGGTGCTGAACCACGGCGTAACCCCCGAGGGGCACCTCTGTGTGTTGGTCCCGCCTGACAAGATCAGGGACGTGGCGGCCGCCGTCAAGAACATGGGCTTTGACCACGTCCTCTCGCTAAGCGCCGTGGATTACGCGGCCGAGGGAAGGTTCATGGTGACGTACATCTTCGCCTCCTACCTAACCCCCGAGCTCAGAAGCCAGCTTCTACACATAAGAGCCGAGATACCCCGCGACAACCCCAAAATCGCCTCCATAGCCGACATATACCCCTCAGCCGACTACGAGGAAAGGGAATGCCACGAGATGTTCGGAATATGGTTCGAAGGCAACCCGCACATGGGCAAACGATTCCTCCTAGACCCCGACTGTTGCGTAGATGAAAAAACCGGCAAGCCGCTTTACCCACTGCGCAAAGACTACAAAGTCCCAGACTGGGGCCTAACGGGCTAGGGCGGCCTCACGAAGACTCAACCAGGTTTAGTGCGACGGTTAACTAGATGGTTATCGTTGTTGCGGAACGTAGCCGTGTATTGGGTATCGTTTAAACGCGACTACCGTTTTTCTCTGGTTTGCGTAGGCCACAAGCTGTTCTAGGTTTACGGCTGGCACGTAGGCGATCCTCTTCTCGTCTATGGGGACGCCTATCATCGCCGTCTCGTTCGGCCTAATCACGCCGGCGTCTCTCAGCTTCTGTATCAAGTCAACGACGTGGGCTTTTCCGTCTATCTCCACGACGACCTCCCGCTTGTGGTCTAGGTCGAAGAGCCGGATCTGCATACTACCTATCTGCCTCCGGCGGGAAGTAGCCGAAGGACATGTAGACCGCAGGCATGTCGGCTAGTCTGCCGCCCTTCATGGCCTCCACCATGGCGCGGAGGTTGCGCCAGCTGGGAGTCACGAAGCGCATCCGGTACACCCGTTGCAAACCTGTGGCCCAGAGGTGGACCAGCGTGGCGCCCCTCGTAGCCTCGGCAACTGCGAGGTACTCCCCCGGCTCGGGGTATATGTAGGTGTAGACCCCCAGCACGCCGCCTACGCCCTCCCGCCGGTACTCGGGGTTTTTAAATAGAAGCGCCTGGTCTATTACATCGCCCTCCGGAAGAGCCTTTAGGACCTGTTCCACGATAGACATGGATTCGTACATCTCGCGCCACCTAACAAGCGTCCGCGCCCACGCGTCGCCGTCTTTCTCCACCACAACCTCGAAATCCACGTCGCCGTATGCGTCGTAGGGATGAACCTTGCGTACGTCGTAGTCTATCCCTGAGGCCCTGGCGAAAGGCCCCACGACGCCCAGCTCCGCTGTCTTCTTCGCGTCGACTATGCCGACGCCCTCCAGCCGGGCCTTGGTGACTGGGTTGTCGAGGAATAGGGTTTTGAAGTCCTTCAGCTTCCTTCTCGTCACCTCTAGAAGCCGCCTCACGGCCTCCACGTGGTCCGGCTTGACGTCGCGCCGCACCCCGCCGGGGACCGGGTAGGCTATTGTGGTCCGCGCCCCGGCGATCTTGGCGAAGACCTCTGCATACATGTCCATAAGGGCGAAGCCCCACATAAACGCCGTGGTGTGGCCCAGGAAGACGCCCAGCAGAGCCAAGTCGTAGAGATGGGTCCTTACTCTGCTGAGCTCCGCCATCAACACGCGGAGGTACTTGGCGCGCGGCGGCGGCTCGAGGCCGAGGGCCTTCTCCAGGGCAAGCACAATGGGGTAGGTGATGTTCATTGAATCCATTATGGAGGCCTTCTCCACGAGCGGAATCAGCGTCCAGTAGGGCCGGTTCTCAGCAAGCTTCTCAACCCCCCTATGCACGAAGCCGGGGTCCGGCACCACGTCCACGATTATGTCCCCGTCAACGACGACGAAAAGCCGCATGTGTCCCGACCCGGGGTGCTGCGGCCCCACCACAAGCGTCAGCCCCCGCCCCCCTCCCCTCAGCTCCTCCTCAGACTGGACGAAGAAGGTGCGGCCTACCTCTAGGTTGAAGGGCCACTCAGTTTTCTGCATGGGCTATCTGCTCCTGGATCTTCGTCACGGCTTTTAGGACGGCCTCGGGGGTGGGGGGGCAGCCGGAGACGTAGGCGTGTACCGGCAAGACCTTGGCGGCAGGCACCATGTGGTAGCTTCCGTAGAATACGCCGCCTTTTATGGCGCAGGCGCCCATGGCGACCACGTATTTAGGCTCGGGCATCTGCTCATATATGTATTTTACAAACTTCGCCATCTTGAGGGTGATGGTGCCTTCAATTATGAGGATGTTGCTCTGGCGGAGGCTCCCCATGGGCAACATGCCGAACCTCTCGGCGTCGTAGGCTGAGCCGAATAGGTGGCCCACCTCTACGCCGCAGCAGGCGGTGACGAGATGCGGCGGCCAGAGAGACCACTTGGTGCCCCACCTGGCTAGTCTCGAAACGGCCTGGGAGACAAGGGTCTTCATTATGCTTAACCCTTTATGTTTTTATAAAACTTTCTGAAATTTTATATAATTAAAAATTCCGGACATGAGGAGCTTCACTTAGCCAACTGCCTAACCCCACCTCCTTACGTCAGCCAGGAGCTTGAAGTAGCGCCACACCACGGCAACTACGGCGGCGATCGCGACGACGAGAGCCGCCGCAAGCGGGGCGAGGGCCGCGCGGCCGGCGTCGGTGGTCAGCACCGCCACGAGCGCCAGCCCCACCGCTGCCTCCACCACGGTGACTAGGTAGACGTAGCCGAAGTACTGCATGAGGAGTCGCCTCTGGACGGGGCCGTACGGCGGCCCGCCTGCCTCAAACCTCCTCTCCTTGGTTTCTGAGGGCCGCTTCGGCGAGAACAGATACCCAACTACAACTAGGAGAACCAATACGGCGAGAAACAGGGCGATGAACAAGACGACTGCTACCATATCCACGCCGCCAGAAGAGACCAGAGGACAGCCGCCGCCGACAGCGCCAGCAGCTGGCCCCAGCCTATCCTAAGCGCCTGGTCTATCCGGTAGCGGGGATATATGGCGCGTGCCAGCATCGCTGGCAGGACGAACACGCCCATCTTGGCTAGGGTGATCAACACGCCTAGCACCCCCGCCGCGGGTAGCCAGCCGCCGAGGAACAAAACGGCGCCCAGCAGGGAGAGGACGTATAGCTTGACGTAGTTAGCGCCGAAGGCGTAGATGAAGAGGGTGGAGCCGTACTCGGTGTAGGGGCCCAGCACCACCTCAGGCTCAGCCTCAGGTATCTCGAAGGGGAAGCGGGTGGTGGCCATCAGTAGGGCCGCTAGGTAGACGACGAAGGCTAGGGGGTTCAGCAAGACGCCCCAGAGGCCGCTCTGCGCCTCGACGACCTTGTGCGGGTCGGCGGTGCCGTAGAGGAGGAACATGGCCAAGGCGGCGAGGAGAAGCGGCACTTCGTAGGCCGCGGTCAGCAGTATCTCCCTCATGGCGCCGATGTAGGTGAACTTGTCGGCCTCTGTCCACGCCATGGCCACCACCAACACGGCGACTAGGAGCACCAGCACCACGGCGATGGCGAGGCCGTAGGAATGCGGCGCCATCACGACGCCGGGCGCCGCGGCGATGAAGACGACGGGGAGACCCTCGGCGAAGAAAAGCAAAATAGGCGCGGCGGCAAAAAGCAGTCTGTTGGTGTGGCGCGGCAGGACCAGCTCCGAGAAGACGAGCTTGAGGAGGTCCGCCACGGGCTGGAGGAGGCCCCCCAGCGGCTTAGACACGTAGAGCGGGCCGTAGCGCCACTGCACCCGCGCCACCAACTTCCTCTCCAGCCAAATCGCAACCACAAGAAAACCGAAGATACCCAGCACGCCGGGGAATACCAACGCCGCAATTAAATCGCCGGAAAGGGGGAAAGGCAGATCCATATTAGGCTACACCACCCCCTTAAAATCTTTGCATTATGTCAAGAGGCGTAGCGGGAGTTGGGGGATGTAGAAAATTGAAATTAAATTTCAGTATTATACAAGTAGCTTTGTGCCGGGGAGCGGCGCCGCATCGTCCGGGTCCATCTCGCTCGGCTTCTTATAGACGTCTAGGTCTGTCCACACAATCTCTGTGTTGTTGACGTGTTGAAGACTCCCGGTGGGGCACGCGTCTACGCAGTAGCCGCAGAGGATGCATCGGCCCCAGTCGATGCCGGGGTACCGCCTTCCATCTGCCTCCAGGTGGAACTTTATGGCCTTTGCGGGGCACACAGCCTCGCAGAGCTGACAGCTGATGCACTTCGACCTGTCGTTTACGATAAATCCCCTCATCCTGTCGCCGTAGTTCCTCCTCTCCTCAGGCCACCGCACCGTCAGAGGCGGCTGAAGTAGTTGTTTAACCGCTGTGGCGAACAGCTTCAGGTGGGTTATCATTTCCGCTCAGTTAGGCAAGGCAACGAGGGGTCAACAGGCCCTATGACCTCCCGCCCGACGACTCTGTTAATTTCCTCCACATCTCTATCTATGACTTTCTGGATGTACTCAACCTCCTCGGGCTTTAGATGTCTAAACCTTCCCTGGAGCTGGAGGAAGCACTTCACGTGCTTCCGCCGCGGCACAGGAAGAGTAACCCTAAACTCTCCACGTTCAATCTCATAGTTGACCCAGTATCCGGTCTCAGTGGCTAGTTCTAATACCCTTATCCCGTACTTAGGCTCAAAGCGCCACCCCGGCGTACAAGACTGGAGTATGTGCAAGAAGGAGGGACCCTCGACCTCCATCGCCTTTTTGAACTTATAAACCATGTCGTGGACGTAAGCCGGGTTCGCCGTAGCCACATAGGGCGTCCCA
The DNA here is from genome assembly GCA_009903905.1 of Pyrobaculum sp. The sequence continues at coordinate 5,841 of WYEI01000213.1, forward strand.
TGTGCCGCGACTATGGCGGCTATGGGCTTCTTGTGGGTCACGTTGCCCGGCACCTTTTTCCCCGCCGGTGAGGTGCTGGCTGAGGCGCCGAAGGGCGTGGTGCCGCTCCTCTGTATGCCGGTGTTCATGTAGCCCTCGTTGTCGTACATGACGTATATCACCTTGTGCCCCCTCTCTAACATGCCGCTGAGAGCTTGGAAGCCTATGTCGGCAGTGCCGCCGTCTCCGGCAAAGACCACCACGTTTATCCTACGCCCTGGGTCTATTACCCCTCTTCTCTTAAGTGCCTTGATGGCGGCCTCGATGCCCGACGCCACCGAGCCGCCGTTGCCAAACGCCACATGCATCCACGGCACCCCCCAGTTGGTGCGGGGGTACACCACAGTGGACACCTCGGCGCAGCCGGTGGCGTTGACGACCACCGTGTCAGGTCCAAACACCTTTAACATATGTCTCGCAATAACGCCTATGGTACAACCAGCGCAGAGACCGTGGCCAGGTAGGAAGAGCTCCTCATCTGGAAGCTCGAAGTTGGCGTATTCGTACTGGCCTTGATACTCCTCAGCCGCCTTGATCGCAGTCTTGACTAGATAGTTTCCTCTGATGTACACCGGTATCTTAGCGAAGCGGCCGCCGCTACTCATAGCCTCCCCTCAGCCCAATGGTGTAGGTCTGGTTGGGAGCCCACAGGCCCTTTAACACCTTTAACGCCGCTTCGTAAATCATGTCGCTGTCGATAGCCCTCATGCCTATCGTCGCCAAGGCGCTGTAGACAGGTCTCTGAAGGGTGGCGGCGACCTCCATGGCCATAGGCCCTTGGAGATATGCGCCGTGGTTTATGGCTCTGTCTATTACAAACACCTTCTCGGCGGCTTCAAGCGCCTTCTTCAGCTGGTCGCCGGGCCAAGGCCTAATCACCCTCAGCCGCAGTGCGCCAGCCCTCACGCCCTCCCGCCTCAGCCGGTCGGCCACCTTCTTTGCCAGACCATACAGCGAGCCGTAGGTCACTATGACGAGCTCTGCGTCCTCCGTGCGGTATGCATAGAAGAGGCCATAACGCCTTCCAAACCACTTGCCGAACTCCTCATCTACCTCCTCAATAACCTTCTGAGACTCTCTAAGCGCCTCCACTGCTTGCCACCTAATCTCCCAATACCACTCAGGCGTCCCCACGGCCCCCAGCTGAGCTGGGTTATCCACGTCCAGCCTCACCCAAGAGCGGGTAATGGGGGCGAAACGCATAACCTCCTCCTCGTCCTCCGGCACATCCAGCGGCTGAAGGACGTGGCTTGTCCAGAACCCGTCGTAGGCCACCACCGCCGGTAGATGCACCCGCGAGTCCTCAGCGACGCGGTATGCTTGTATAACTGTGTCGAAAGCTTCCTGGG
>WYEI01000024.1 GCA_009903905.1 Pyrobaculum sp.
TAAAAGAGCCTGCATTACTACTTTTTAAATATTTCGCTGTGACACCCACCTTTTAACACCGTTAACTGCGAGAAAGCCGCTGGGAAATTCCGCAGTGTTAGCTTGCCCAAACTAACACGCCAATAAGCGCCGACCAGACCTAATATGGGGGAAACACCAACTCTTCAGTTAACTAAATCCACGCATCTATAGATAATACTGAAATGATATACTAAAACATAAAAAGGATATCCAAATTACATTAACAATGAATGCAATATCATTAATTTAGGATTTTGTCTATGTTATTGCTACTAGACATAGTCATAGGTAGGGTAGCTCATTAAGAAAGTCTAACATCAAGCCCGGTCGTCGCCTCAAGAACGTTTTTCAAGAAGTTTAGATGTGGATTCATGCGTCCTCCTCTCAACGCGGTATGGACCTCCCGACGCAAGACGCCGGACGGCTACTATGTTGTGGTTTTAGGTCTCTACGCACAGGAGTTGTTGAGAGTCGAAGGCGCAGAGCGGGTCGGCCGCTACTACGCCTACCGGACTAAGTCGTGGGATGAGGTGGTGAAGATAATACGCAGAGCCCAGGCGCTGGGGCTCGACGTGAGGACTTAGCCGCGGCTGAGAAGCCTTTCAATAAGCCTCGAGGCATCCCTCCGCGGAAGACACTCGGCGTCTTCTACGCCGAGCCTCTTCAAAAGCGCCACCTGTCTCTCCGTGGCCAGCCGCCCGGTGTACAGCCTCCTGACCTCGGGATGTGTCTTGAGGAAGTCGCAATACGCCTTCTTTGAGTAGTAGTCGGCGCGGGCATTCCGCTCCCGGGGGACCCAGCCTATGGAGAACTTCCGGAACCGCCGCGTCAGCTCCACAGCTTTTTCATACAGCGGAACTAGATGCGGCGCCTTGACTTGATAAACCCCGAGCATCTGCCTCACCACCAGCTGGCTGTCGCCATAGACCTCAACTTCTGCGGCCCCCGCCGACAGGGCCCACTCCATCGCCTTTATGAGAGCTGTGTACTCAGCCACGTTGTTGGTGCACTGCCAACCGCCTACACAGACGACGCCGCCCTCGCCGTGTATCTCCCTATCGTCTTCATAGACAGCGAAGCCGTAGGCGCCGACGCCGCCGGGGTTCACAGGCTCGCAAGCCCCATCGAAGAAGAGCTTGAGCGACATGACGTGTAGAATGTAATACTTATAAATAACTTATTTATTGTTATATATGAGGTTGGTAGTAGCTCTCCTGGCTACGGCGATGTTTCTGGCGGCTCAACACGTTGTTTTTGTCTGGCACCTCCACCAGCCCCCCTACTACGTACCTGAAAGCGCTGTGCCGACTGGCGTTGGCAAGGGGGTGGCTGAGGCGCCCTGGGTCAGGCTCTGGACAGGCAAGGCGTACTACCCAATGTTGCTTCTCGTCGAGAGGAGCGGGGTCAAGGTGACCTTCGACGTCACGCCGACTCTCCTGGAGCAGATCGAGATGTATGCCTCGGGCAGACTGACGGATAAATACCTCCAGGTGTCTCTAAAGAACGCAGACGAGCTAACTGGCGCGGAGAAGGCGTTTATACTGGAGAGGTTTTTCGACATAAGCTGGGAGGTTCAGATCCCGAAGTATCCTCGGTATAAATGCCTTCTGGATAGGCGAAACGCCTTGCTTCAGACAGCTTCCCCTGAGGAGATCGTGGGCTACTTCAGCGAGTCAGACTACCGCGACTTACAGACATTGTTTAACATGGCTTGGATAAACGAAATGCTTCTGAAGGAGGACCCCGACCTGCGCCCCATATACCTAAAGGCCGTCGGTAGCGATTGCAACACGCACTTCACGGAGGAGGAAAAGGCTGTGGTGTTGAAGAAACAGATGCAGTACCCCAAGCTCTTCTTGGAAAAGCTGGCCCAGCTCTTCAGAAGGGGCCAGATAGACGTGGTGATGACGCCGTATTACTACCCCATTGCTCCGCTTGTTGAAAACACCAGTAACGCCCTCTACACAGACCCAGGGATAATAACATTGCCCAAGCCCTTTGCGCATCCCGAAGACATCTACAGCCAAGTGGCTGCGTCTCAGCAGAAGTTCAAGACCTTCTTCAAGAGCCAGCTCCTCGGGGTCTGGCCACCGGAGCTTGCCGTGGATGACCAGTTCGTGAAGATACTCAGCGACAGCGGGATCCGGTACACGGTGGCAGACCAGGTAGCGCTTGAACGGTACCTAGGCAGGGCCCCCTCGCTAGAGGAGCTACACTCGCCGTGGGCGAGATACGGCGTTTTGGTCTTCTTCAGAGATGTGGAGCTATCCAACTGGGTAGGCTTCGCTGGCTCTGCTAGGTCGAGGGCTGTGGGCGAGGAGCAAGCCGCCCAAGAGTTCCTGGAGTTGCTAAACAGCAGACTGACAGGCTATGTGGTGGTGGCGCTAGACGGGGAGAACCCGTGGGAGTGGTACCCCAACGACGGCTACATATTCCTATCCACGATATACAGCGTCCTCCGCGGCAAGACCCTCACTCTGAGAGAGGCGGCGTCTCAGGCAACACCTAGGGCCATGGAAAGGCCTCTTCCGACCTCCAGCTGGGACTGGGGAGGTAGCCTCGCCACGTGGATAGGAGAGTGGGAGGAGAACCTAGCCTGGCGCATACTCCAGGAGGCTAGGCAGACCGCCAAGAACAAGGCCTGGAGGGAGCTTCTGTACCCCGCGGAGGCCGGCGACTGGTTCTGGTGGTACGGCCGCGATAGAGAAAGCCCGCGGGAGGACGTGTTCGACGCCCTGTTTCGCGGAATCGTTAAGAAATACTACGTAAAGACCGGGCTTACCTACAACTACACGTGGCCCCTCGACGTGCCGATACACTTCCGGAGCAACTACGCGGTGGACTGGGCAGGCGCGCCGTATAGAAACCTAATATTCGGCGAGGCGGAGAATGCGACGCTGACTGTGGAGGTCTACTCGGCCTCGGCCAACACGGCGGCGCCCGGCCAAGCCGAGGGCATAAGGGCGGTCGCCCACTGGGGCCCTGTGGACTTCTGGGGAGGTGCCTGGAGGGATCTCTACTTCGCGCCTATGCGTTACGCCGGCGACGTGGGCAACAACGATCTCTACGCCATATCTCTCAAGCTGAGGCCCGGCAGATACGAGTTTGTTTTCATAGCGCAGGGCTCCAACGACTACTTCGCAACCAGCATGGGCATGAACTACAGGGTGGAGGTCGTGCCTAGGACAGACGGCGACGTCTGCGGCGTCGAGCTGGAGAAGGTGGAGGTCTACGACGGAGGGGGCCATCTGCTGGCGGTATATACAGGCAATGGTTCGGCGTATGTAGGCGGCACGTTAAAGGCATACTACAAGGTGTGCAGTAGCGGAGCGGCCTACGTGGCGGCGTCTATAGCGTATATACGCCCAGACGCCAACGAGTCGTGGGACGAGACCTACGTCTTCGCGGCGCCCGTGGGCAACGGCGTGTACGTCGCGCAGTTTAAGCTGAACTACAGCGGCGTGTTTGCGCTCAGGGCAAAGGCCATGGCCAGCAACGTCGCATACTCAGCACCGACTTACATACACGTCGCAGGAGGCCCAGGCCCCAGGGCGGTAGACGGCAACCCGGAGGACTGGGTAGGCCAGCCGCCGCCTGCGCCGGGGGTTGCCGTGAGTATGTACGAACTGATTATAACAGACCCAGCAGACGACCAGTACAAGTTCTACAGAGCTGACTGGAACTGGCCGCCCACCGACGATTTAGACGCCGCGGAGCTCAGGCTGTACCTAGACGGCAACTATCTATACGGACTAGTTAAACTTCACAAACTTAGTAATATCTATGCGCCGTATGTAATGATAGCGATAGGACTCCCGGGTGCCGGCTTCAGCGAGTGGCTCCCCGACTGGAGCGACACAAAACTGTCTTTTGGATGGAGCTACGTAATAGGGATTAACTACGGTAAAGAAAAACCGCTGTTTATCTTTGACAACAGCTGGAGTCCTAAGTACGTCGGCCAGATAGCCAGAAGCGGAAACGTAATAGAGTTCGCAATACCTCTAGATGATTTACCGAGTCTCAAAACAGCCACAGAGCTCTACATAACAGCCGTAGTCTTTGCAAACAACTACGGCGGCATATGGGACCCAGGTAAGCACGGCGCATACGACCCCACGACGGGCATATACATATCAGAGGATTACTACGCCTCTAACGTATACGACGTGTTTGGCCAAGCCCCCACCTGGAAAGAAGTATACGGAGGCTGGGCCAACGGCGATTATACCATCGACTTCTACGTCAGAGTACAGATACTAGACGGGAAGATAATCTAAACCAGGCTTTTTCACAGATGGGCCCGCCGGGATTTGAACCCGGGCCACGGGTTTTTTGAGCAGTGTAAGGCATGGGGGAATTGTTTTCTGCCGCCGGGGACGTCTAGAGGCTGCATGTAGTCCTCTGGCTTCGTCTTGTTGAGCCTCACCATCAACCTGGCACTCCTTTAAAGCCAATAATAGTGCCAAGCCGCCGCATAAAGCCACCCGCCCACCTGAGATTTGTGTCAAAACTATAGAAAGAAGCAGGGATGATGGGCCCGCCGGGATTTTTAGGCGGGTTTCCCCTGAACCCGGGACCACCCGCGCGTGAGGCGGGCATCATACCGCTAGACTACGGGCCCTGTCTTACTGTAAATGTCGGGTTTTTAAGTTTATAACCGCGCGGCCGCCCCTAAGACGGCGAAGTCGCTAGGGAACGATAGGAATGATTCCGCTGGTGGCGACCTGTATAGATCCGTCAACCTAGAAACGGCGGAGAGCTTGAAGATAGGCTTCACCTACGGGTCTCTCTTATAGACGGCTGTTTAGGAGGCTTAGCATATCCGTCCTATACAGTTATATATAGACCAATTTAGCTTACTTATGCCTAAGTGGCACTGGCCCATAGACCCAGACAAGGTGCCGAGAATCATAGTGGAGCCGCCGGGGCCCAAGGCCCTGGAGGTGGTCCGACGAGACGAGGAGCTGATAATGCAGTCTTTCGCCCGTTGGTATCCCCTCGTCATCGCAAGGGGCTACGGCCCTGTGGTTGAAGACGTCGACGGCAACCTCTACATTGACTACAACGCAGGCATAGCCGTCACAAACGTGGGGCACGCCCACCCGAAGGTGGTGGAGGCTATAAAGAGGCAGGCGGAGCTGTTTCTCCACTACTCCCTCACCGACTTCTACTACGAGGTTGCGGTGAAGCTCGCCGAGAAGCTGGTCTCCATAGCCCCAATATCTGGCAGGAAGAAGGTTTTCTTTACTAACAGCGGCACCGAGTCCATAGAGGGGGTGTTGAAGATCGCCAGGGGCTACTTCAAGGGTCAGAGGCCATATGTGATAGCCTTCCTCGGCGCCTTCCACGGCAGGACGTACGGCTCCATGAGCGTCACCGCGTCAAAGCCCGTCCACAGGCGGCATTTCTCCCCGCTGGTCCCTAACGTGATACACGCCCCCTACCCGCACCCAGTCCATTGCCCCTTTAAGGCGTCGACGCCTGAGGAGTGCGGCGAATACGCTCTGGCGTTTATAGAGGACTGGATCCTCAAGAGGCTCGTGGACCCCTCCGAGGTTTCTCTCGTTCTTATAGAGCCCATACAGGGCGAGGGGGGCTACGTTATGCCGTCTAAGAGCTTCATCCAGGGTCTTAGGAAGCTCACGCAGGAGCACGGCATGCTCTTCGCTGTGGACGAGGTCCAGTCTGGCTTCGGCAGAACAGGGAGGTGGTTCGCCGTTGAGCACTTCGGCGTGGAGCCTGACCTCATAGCCACGGCAAAGGCCATCGCCGCCGGGCTCCCCCTAGGCGCCATAATCGGCAAGGCCGAGGTCATGTCGCTTCCAAGAGGCGCACATGCCAACACCTTCGGCGGAAATCCTGTGGCGGCCGCCGCAGCCCTGGCCTCCATGGAGGTGATAGAGGAGGAGGGTCTACTGCGCCACGCCGAGATGTTGGGCGAGGAGCTGAAGAAGGTATTCGCTGAGGAGGTGGGCGACCGCCACCATGTGAGGGGCTTGGGGCTTATGATAGGCGTTGAGTTACTAGACGAGAGGAAAAAACCTGCCAAGTATTTAGATGAGGTGCTCCTGAAGGCGTTTAAACGCGGCGTGGCCGTCATAGGCGCGGGTCTCTCCACTATTAGGGTGGCGCCGCCTCTTGTGATACCCCGCGAGATGGCTCTAAAAGCCGCCTCTGTTATACTGGAAATCCTACGTGGCTACAGATAGGCCGGTTATGAACTTCTTTTTTACAGCCTCGTCGTAGTACCACTCCACGATCTCCTCCTCAGCCATATCCATGGCGAAGTCAAAAGCCTCCTCCCAGTCAAAGGACTCAAAAACGACGTCCCAGCCCTCCTCAACAAGTCTGAGGTCCCTCTCCTTCCCCGTCACCAAGATCCTTCCCTCTCTCTTGCTCACAAGTACTCTATACACGTACGTATACGTATACGTATTTAAAAGCCACCCGAGAATTTTAACATATTACCATAAAGACCACACAAATATCTCTAATAAAAAGGACAAGACACTGATTAAAAAACTAGTATTTACGAAAAGTATTTATACGTAACAGTGTATATAATATACCTGAAATAGACTATCTACCCCTCGTCGTGTTACAAAGCCAACGGCTTAGATTAGCTTTGACGCATTTTTATTTGTCACAGCCATCAACTCCCTTGGGTTTATCTTTACAAACTGTAAACCGTACCTTTTCAAGTATTCAAGCGCCGACGAGGAGATATCGCCGGCCACGAGGACCCCCCTCACCTTGTGCCCCTTTTTTCTATAAGTCTCTACATACCGCGCCAGCTGGAAAACAGCCTCATGTGTAGCGACGTCGCGCTTAACCTCTATAACCACGTACCTACCCTCCCTATCCTTCGCAAGTATGTCCACATGGCCCACGTCCATAGGCACCTCGACGCCGACCACCTCAAGGCCCTCCTCTATAAGCCAGGGGGCCGCCACCAGGGCCTCCACCACGTCTTTCTCAGACCCAGCTAACTCCAGCTCGGTCGTCCCTACGTCGAAAACACCCACGAAATCCACAGAGAGAAAAACCACCCTGACGGTCTCAAACGGCCTAGACCTAACGCTCTTCACCACGAGCCTCCCCTCCTCCACATACGCCGCCGTGGAGGACCCCGGCGGTTGCCAAATCTTGGGCTGGGCCTTCTCGGCCTCGTGCACTAGCAGAGTCCCGTCTTTCTTTATC
>WYEI01000034.1 GCA_009903905.1 Pyrobaculum sp.
CGACGCGGTCGATCTCCAGGCCGTTTTGATAAAGCGTCAGCGCCACAGCCGAGGAGGAGCGGGGCACTGAACATATGTTGTAGACGTCGGGCCCCGGGCCTAGGAGACACGCGCCGCCCCAGCCCCCGTCGAACCACTGTAGCGTCAAGTTGAGAGGCGAGTCGCCGGTCGACGAGATGTGGGCTTTTACATCGAGATAAAGCCATTGAGGCTCTAGACAGAGACACTGCCGTAGAGAGATGTAGATCTTGTCCACGTAGGCGGCGGATAGAGAGAAAAGGAAGAGGGGCAGGAGGACGAGAAATAGACGCATCAAGACGGCGGGGGCCCTAGTTTTTAAAGATTTGTAGCGTCTGCTCTATCTGGTCCTCAAGAAACCACTCCAAGACGTAGTCCAGTCTGTTGGCGAGGTACAGGGCCTTTCTATACGCCTTGTCCCAGGTGGCGTGTTTCGTGACCAACACCCAGCCCTCGCCTGCCACCTTAGTCCTGGTTACGAGGACCCTTTCCTCCTTGGGGTTTAGGTAGACCCGGTACATGTACGTATACGTACACGGGTTTAAAACCCCCAGGTAATACGGCTTACAACTATCTTCTGAGTACGTTGACACTTTTGGCCTACCCTTGCCGTGCCTTCTCTATGTCAACCGCCTCATAAATGACCTCGGCAAGAGCCCTGAAGCTAGGCGTCCCGAGATCCTTGGCGACGTGTGCAGCCATGGAGAGGAGGCCAACCTCCACGTAGCGTAGAAACTCCGTCCGCAACGCCTCTACATCGCCAAGCGTCAGCCACCTGGCCAAGGGCGGCTCCCCCCACCGTAGGAGGTAGTCGTCGAGGAACACCTTGTGTTTAAAGGCCGGCGCGGCGCCGGCCAAGTCCTGCGCCTTGTTTACGTTCAGAAGCCACGTGGGATCAGCCCCATGTTTCTCAACAGCCAGAAACTCAGTAGGCACCAGCCTAAACAAGTCATCAAGCCTGCTCCGCCTGTGCTGCGCCAACAGCCCCAACGCCCCCCTAGCGGCGGCGGGCTCCGCCTTAAATATGGTGGACTCCACCCTACCGTTGGGGAAGACCCACACCGAAAGAGGAGCCTCGGCGCGCAGTAGCTCCCTAAACGCGGCGGGCCGTAGATAGGGGGCGTCGCAAGGCGCGAATATAAGCGTCTCGTCAAACAGCTGGACGGCGCTGTCCACCGCGGCGAGGGGGCCTGAGAAGCGGGGGCTGTCCGCAACAACCTCCTCGCCCGGGTACAGATGCGCGTTTTGTCCCGCGGCTATGACGACCTTATCGACGACCTCCCTACCGGCCTCGATTACGTAGTCGATAAGCCGCCTCCCCCCGTGGACGTAGGTGCACTTGTCCCGGCCGAACCTGCTGGACCTGCCCCCCGCAAACACCACCAACACAGCCACACACGCCAGCAGGCCCATTTTTAAAAACCTGTGGTTGCGAGATTCTATGAGGTGGGTTTTTGTGCTGGTGCTCGCGGCCTTTCTGCTGGCCCAGCCCGTAAATGTCGTCTTTATCCTGCACAACCACCAGCCCTGGTACATCGACTTAGACAGAGGCGAGCTCGTGCTCCCCTGGGTGCGGATGCACGCGGTGGGCAACTACCTCAAGGTGCCCCTCCTCATAAACCAAAGCGGGGTTCCCGTGGCGTTTACGCTCTCTGGGAGCTTGATAGAGCAACTCAACTGGTACGCCAACGGCACCTACACAGACCTGCGGTTCAAGATTTCGCAGAAAATCGCAGAGGGGAGGCCCCTCACTGCCGAGGAGAAATACGCCATGCTCTCCGTGCCGGGGGGCTTCTTCGACATAAACTGGCAGAACATAGTGTACAGACACCCGAGATATACGGTGTTGCTCGGGATGAGAAACGACGCCTTCAGCAAGTGCCCCCCTGGCAACGTCACCTGCGTGGTTTCGAGATTCAGCGACCAGGACTTCGTGGATTTAGCCGCGCTCTTCAACCTACTCTGGATTGACCCATACATGGCGAGGCAGTACCCCGACATCTGGGCCATGAGAAACAAGACGTCTTACACCCGCGACGACCTCAAGAGAATTCTCGAGGTCCATATAGACCTAATAAAGAAGGTGCTCCCGCTTTATAAAAGCCTGGCGCAACGGGGGGCCGTAGAGCTGGTTCCCGTGCCGTATTCCCACCCGCTTATGCCGCTTCTGGCAGACATGGGCGCGCTTGACGACTTGAGGCTCCACATAAGGCTTTCAGACGGGCTTTTCGAGAGGTATCTCGGCGTGAGGCCCGCGGGGGTGTGGCCGCCTGAACAAGCCGTAAGCGACGAGGTGCTGGGCTTATTCGCAGAGACGGGCTACGTCTGGACGGTCACAGACGAGGATGTCCTGAGGGCTACTCTGCCGGGCGCGAGCCACTTCGTCCTTTATTACGCCGACTACGGCGGCCGCCGCCTCTACGTCTTCTTCAGAGACAAGACGCTGTCGGACAACCTCGGCTTTAGATACTCCTCCATGAAGCCCGAAGAAGCCCTGGCCGACTTCGTGAACTACCTCAAGAAGATGCCCAGCGGCGAGTGCTCGGTGGTTGTGGTGGCGTTAGACGGGGAGAACCCCTGGGAGAACTACCCCAACTTCGGCGACGATTTCTTAACAGCCTTCTTCCGCGGCTTGGCGCAACTGGAGAAAAACGGCACGGTCAAGATCTGGAAGCCCAGCGACTTCGTGAAGAAGTGCGGCGACAGGGCGGCCCCCTTGCCGCTTAGGGAGTTCAGATATTTCAACCTCACTGTGGACATATCCTTCTACGCCTCCATCCGCGACCTCCCCACCCGGGCTGTGCAGGGCAGAATAGCGGAGGGCACGTGGTCCGCCGGGGGGAGCCTCGCCGTGTGGATAGGTGATGTGGATGAAAACGTGTGGTGGATGTGGCTTAAGAAGGCGAGGGAAGACGTGGGCATAGACAGGGGATGGGACGTCCTCTTCCCGCTACTGATCGCGGAGGCCAGCGACTGGCCGTTTTGGTACGGCAACGACATGGGGTCGCCCCAGACCTTCGACCCAGTCGCCAAGTCCGCCCTCATTGCGTACTACAGACGGGCCGGCCTCCAGCCACCCGCCTACCTGCTCTCGTCGGCGTACCCCGGGGGGACCCCCCGCGAGGTGGTTAAAAAAGGCGACGGCAACGTGACCACCTACGGCGGGCCCGCCGTGTATGCAAACACGACACATATATGGGCCCGGGGAGGGAGATGTGGAGTTGTCTACGTCTCCAACCCGGCCCTCCCCAGGTCGCCGTATATGTTCAGAGGAGCTGTGCAGGGGCTCCGCGGAGAGAGGCTCAACATATTCGCCGACATGGCAATAGACAGCTGTACAGGGACAGTCTACCTCTCCGACGGCGGCAGGTTCTACCCGGTGGGCAACGTGGCTAAGCTGAGCTTTGTGGGGGCCCAGCCGGGCGGCATGCTCTACGTCGAGTTCAACGGCTTGGTCTACTCCCTCGGCATACCCGAGGCCCCCGCGGGCCAACAGCTGCTACTAGAGGTCTCGGACCCCTCCGGCGACGACTTCGGCCCCGGGAGGTATCAATATCCCAAAAACCCCGTCTTCAAGCCAGGCGTGTTCGACCTCCTCGGCTTTGCCCTGTACGACCTAGGCGATAGGCTTAGGCTTGTGTTCAAGATACGCGAGCTCGGCGGAAACCCGTGGGGAGGCCCAGCCGGCTTCTCGCTCCAGTTCTTCCACGTATACATAAACAGAGGCGCCGGTGCTAGAAACGACACGCTTGGCCTCAGGTTGGCGCTCTGCAGAGAGGCGGCGTGGGACGTGGCCTTGTTGATAGGCCCCGGCTGGACCGGCGGCAACAGGATAGTATACAGCGACGGCTCGTCTATAGACGACGCGATGGCCATAAGGGCAGGTCCAAACAACACGGTAATCGCCGACGTCCCCAAGAGATACGTGGGCAACTTCGACAGAAGCTGGAAGCTCACCGTCTTCTTAACATCTTGGGACGGCTACGGCCCCGACAACATCAGAAACTTCGGCGTGATGGCCGACGAGTGGACCGTAGGCGGCGCGGACCCCGTCGCCGTGCTGGCCGGCGTGGCGCCCAGGGTCTTCGACCTGCTGGCCCCGACCGCGGAGGCCCAGACGAAGGCCCTCACGACGTATCAAGTCTCCAGACTGCCAAACGGAACATACGTGGGCAAGCCCGCCGTAGTGTGTCTATACACATCGGCGGAGAAGCCGCCACAGATACAAACCACTACGGTCACAGCCACAGTAACCGCCACCTACACCACGACGATACGCGAAACAGCTACAGTAACCGCCACAACGCCGGTAACCACGACGTATCAAGTCACAACAACCGTGAAAGAAACCGCCACGGACTGGACCGCCACAGCCGCCGCCGCGGCGCTTGCCCTAATAGCCGGGCTGGCGGCAGGCATATTAACAAGGCGGCGGAATCTATAAAAACTAAATACATATTTTTAGACCATGAACAAAAACCTCCTAATTGGAATACTTGCAGTAGTTATAATCATTATCGCCGCCGTCGCCTACCTAGCCACCCAACAACCCCCAGCCCCCACACAGACCACAACAAACCAGCCTCCAGCAACTCCCACAACGCCAACACCCACGCCCACTCCAACTCAGACCACGCCCACTCCTTCGCCCACCACGCAGCCCACAACGCCCACGCCAACGACAACTCCTACAACGCCAAGCCCAACGCCTACGACCACGGCTCCGCCGCCTGCGCAGAAAGTAACGATAAGGATATGGCATGCGCTTAACCCAGAGGAGGAGGCCGTGTTTAAGGAGATAGCCGCGTTGTATACGCAGAGCCACCCCAACGTCCAGATCATCTTTGAGAACAAGGCGCCGGACCTCCAGACTGCGGTATTAGCTGCGATTTCCACAGGGGAGAAGTTCGACTTGTTCATATGGGCACACGACTGGATCGGCCTCATGGTGGAGGCCGGCGTCCTCAAGCCGGTGGATAACGAGGTGGCGGACGTCTTGCCTAAATTCGCCGTGCAGATACCCCAGTACAAGGGCCGCATCTACGGCCTCCCCTTCACTGCCGAGACCGTCGCGTTGATATGCAACAAGAAGATGGTGCCCGAGCCGCCTAAGACCTTCGCCGACCTGGCAAAAATAATGCAACAGTACAACAAGCCACCCCAGAGCTATGGCATAGCTTACATCGTAAACCCATACTTCATATCGGCGTGGATCCACGGCACGGGCGGCTACTACTTCGACGACAAGACCGAGAAGCAAGGCCTCACGGACCCCAGGTCGATCGCCGGCTTTGAGTTTTTCAAGAAAAACGTCATGCCATACGTCGGGCCCAACCCCACCGACTACAACACTCAAGTTAGTCTCTTCCTCAGCGGCCAGGCGCCTTGTATGGTCAACGGGCCGTGGAGCATAGGCGCCGTCAAGAAGGCGGGCATAGACTTCTTCGTGGCTCCGTTGCCTCCGGTGAACAGTAGCTACGTGCCGAGGCCCTACGGAGGGCTTAAGATGTTCTACGCCACCATCTACGCCTCTAAAGAGGCCATAGACTTCATGAAGTGGTTCACCACAGACCCGCAGGTGGCCAAGATACTGGTACAGAAGCTCGGCTACGTCCCGGTGATTAAAGACATCCAGATACAGGATCCGGTGGTTCAAGGCTTCTACGAGGCGATTAAAAACGTCTACTTGATGCCTGTCTCGCCGAAGATGCAACCGGTCTGGGGGGCCGTGGACATCGTCATACAAAACGCCATAGTGTCAGACCAGAAGACCATCGCGCAGGCGGTGCAAGACGCGGCTAAGGACCTCTGCGCCAGAGGTCTCTGTTGATGCGGCCCCAGCTACTAATACTCCCGGGCCTCCTCCTTTTTCTCTTCTTCAACCTTTGGCCCATAGTCTACTCTATATACATCTCCTTCACAAACGCCAACATACGGAACTTCCCGCAACCGCCTCCCTGGGCCCCCGAGGAGCTGAAGCAGGCCCGGCCGCCGCCCGACTTCGTAGGCCTGGCTAACTACGCCTCGATCTTCACGGGCCCCGCATCGGCGGGCTTCTGGAACGCCGTGCTGTGGACCCTTGTGTTTGTCGCCGTGTCTGTACCCGCGAAGGTTGCCCTCGGGACGTTTGTAGGTCTTTTGATGTCCTCCGAAAAGGTGTTGGGCAAGTCTGCGATGAGGGCGTTCTTGATAGTCCCCTGGGCTCTCCCGCTTATACTTTCTGTGGTTGCCTGGCGCTACGTCTTCGACCCCACCTACGGCGTCGTCAACCAGATGCTGTTTTCGCTGGGTGTGTCGAAGCCGCCTGACTGGTTTGTGAACAAGGACTACGCCTACGCCGCCATGGTGGTTATCGAGGCGTGGCTGGCGTATCCCTTCATAATGACCGTGGTGATAGGCGCCTTGGCCAACATTCCCCGTGCAGCTTTTGAGGCAGCGCAGATAGACGGCGCGGGCAGGTGGGCTGTGTTTACGCAGATAACTCTCCCGCTCATCAAGAGGCCGCTCATCTACGCCTCGGTTATGACCGCGGCGGCTTCGCTCCAGTTCTTCCTAGTGGCGTTTCTGTGGAACTTCATACAGCTATACGACCGCTTTATGCTGGCTTACGGCTACTACTGGGCCTTCGGGTCGCCGTTTAGAGAATACGGCCTAGCCGCGGCGGTGTTGTCAATATCTGCTCTTGTGATATCTGTGTTTATGATACTGGCGATAAGACTCACCGGCCTCATGAGGGGGATGTATGAGAGCTAGCCCGGCACAGACCTCAGTGGCGGTCTTGACAACGTTTCTACTCTTCTACCCGGTGCTCCAGATAGTTCTCCTCTCGCTAAACAAAATACCCTACTTCAGGGTAGGAGGCGACTTCGTCCCCACCCTTGAGTCCTTCCAGTGGGTTCTGGAACAGCCCGAGTTCTGGCGCGGCCTCGTCAACAGCTTAATCGTGGCGGGGGCCACGGTGGTTGTAGTAATTGCCTTGGCGTTGCCGGGGGCATACGCCTTCAGCCGCTACAGGTTCAAAGGCCGCGACTCCCTCCTTTCGTTTTACGTGGTTTTTACCCAAGTCTCGGGCGGCCTCGGCATCGCGGGGCTGATCGCCTTATTCGCCATCGTGTCGGCGCTGGGGCTGAGGAACAATCTGCTGGCGCTTGCCCTCATATACGCGG
>WYEI01000296.1 GCA_009903905.1 Pyrobaculum sp.
CGACGCGGTCGATCTCCAGGCCGTTTTGATAAAGCGTCAGCGCCACAGCCGAGGAGGAGCGGGGCACTGAACATATGTTGTAGACGTCGGGCCCCGGGCCTAGGAGACACGCGCCGCCCCAACCCCCGTCGAACCACTGTAGCGTCAAGTTGAGGGGCGAGTTGCCGGTCGACGAGATGTGGGCTTTTACGTCGAGATAAAGCCATTGAGGCTCTAGACAGAGACACTGCCGTAGAGAGATGTAGATCTTGTCCACGTAGGCGGCTGATAGAGAGAAAAGGAGGAGGGGCAGGAGGACGAGAAATAGACGCATCAAGACGGTGGGGGCCCTAGTTTTTAAAGATTTGGAGCGTCTGCTCTATCTGGTCTTCAAGAAACCACTCCAAGACGTAGTCCAGTCTGTTGGCGAGGTACAGGGCCTTTCTATACGCCTTGTCCCAGGTGGCGTGTTTCGTGACTAACACCCAGCCCTCGCCTGCCACCTTAGTCCTGGTTACGAGGACTCTTTCCTCTTTGGGGTTTAGGTAGACCCGGTACATGTACGTATACGTATACGGGTTTAAAACCCCCAGGTAATACGGCTTACAACTATCTTCTGAGTACGTTGACACTTTTGGCCTACCCTTGCCGCGCCTTCTCTATGTCAACCGCCTCATATATGATCTCGGCAAGAGCCCTGAAGCTAGGCGTCCCGAGATCCTTGGCGACGTGCGCAGCCATGGAGAGGAGGCCAACCTCCACGTAGCGTAGAAACTCCGTCCGCAACGCCTCTACGTCGCCAAGCGTCAGCCACCTGGCCAAGGGCGGCTCTCCCCACCGTAGGAGGTAGTCGTAGAGGAACACCTTGTGTTTAAAGGCCGGCGCGGCGCCGGCCAAGTCCTGCGCCTTGTTTACGTTCAGAAGCCACGTGGGATCGGCCTCATGTTTCTCAACGGCCAGAAACTCGGTAGGCACCAGCCTAAACAAGTCATCAAGCCTGCTCCGCCTGTGTTGCGCCAATAGCCTCAACGCCCCCCTAGCGGCGGTGGGCTCCGCCTTAAATATGGTGGACTCCACCCTACCGTTGGGGAAGACCCACACCGAAAGAGGAGCCTCGGCGCGTAGCAGCTCCTTAAACGCGGCGGGCCGTAGATAGGGGGCGTCGCAAGGCGCGAATATAAGCGTCTCGTCAAACAGCTGGACGGCGCTGTCCACCGCGGCGAGGGGGCCTGAGAAGCGGGGGCTGTCTGCGACAACTTCCTCGCCCGGGTACAGATGCGCGTTTTGTCCCGCGGCTATGACGACTTTATCGACGACCTCCCTACCGGCCTCGATTACGTAGTCGATAAGTCGCCTCCCCCCGTGGACGTAGGTGCACTTGTCCCGGCCGAACCTGCTGGACCTGCCCCCTGCAAACACCACCAACACAGCCACGCACGCCAGCAGGCCCATTTTTAAAAACCTGTGGTTGCGAGATTCTATGAGGTGGGTTTTTGTGCTGGTGCTCGCGGCCTTCCTGCTGGCCCAGCCCGTAAACGTCGTCTTTATCCTGCACAACCACCAGCCCTGGTACATCGACTTAGACAGAGGCGAGCTCGTGCTCCCCTGGGTGCGGATGCACGCGGTGGGCAACTACCTCAAGGTGCCCCTCCTCATAAACCAAAGCGGGGTTCCCGTGGCGTTTACGCTCTCTGGGAGCTTGATAGAGCAACTCAACTGGTACGCCAACGGCACCTACACAGACCTGCGGTTCAAGATTTCGCAGAAAATCGCAGAGGGGAGGCCCCTCACTGCCGAGGAGAAATACGCCATGCTCTCCGTGCCGGGGGGCTTCTTCGACATAAACTGGCAGAACATAGTGTACAGACACCCGAGATATACGGTGTTGCTCGGGATGAGAAACGACGCCTTCAGCAAGTGCCCCCCTGGCAACGTCACCTGCGTGGTTTCGAGATTCAGCGACCAGGACTTCGTGGATTTAGCCGCGCTCTTCAACCTACTCTGGATTGACCCATACATGGCGAGGCAGTACCCCGACATCTGGGCCATGAGAAACAAGACGTCTTACACCCGCGACGACCTCAAGAGAATTCTCGAGGTCCACATAGACCTAATAAAGAAGGTGCTCCCGCTTTATAAGAGCCTAGCGCAGCGGGGGGCCGTAGAGCTGGTTCCCGTGCCGTATTCCCACCCGCTTATGCCGCTTCTGGCAGACATGGGCGCGCTTGACGACTTGAGACTCCACATAAGGCTTTCAGACGGGCTTTTCGAGAGGTATCTCGGCGTGAGGCCCACGGGGGTGTGGCCGCCCGAGCAAGCGGTTAACGACGAGGTGCTTATGCTGTTCGCAGAGGCAGGGTACAGCTGGACGGTTACTGACGAAGACGTGTTGAGAGCCACTCTGCCAGACGCCAGCCACTTCAAGCTTTACTACGCCGACTACGGCGGCCGCCGCCTCTACGTCTTCTTCAGAGACAAGACGCTGTCGGACAACCTCGGCTTTAGATACTCCTCCATGAAGCCAGAAGAAGCCCTGGCCGACTTCGTGAACTACCTCAAGAAGACGCCCAGCGGCGAGTGCTCGGTGGTTGTGGTGGCGTTAGACGGGGAGAACCCCTGGGAGAACTACCCCAACTTCGGCGACGACTTCTTAACAGCCTTCTTCCGCGGCTTGGCGCAACTGGAGAAAAACGGCACGGTCAAGATCTGGAAGCCCAGCGACTTCGTGAAGAAGTGCGGCGACAGGGCGGCCCCCTTGCCGCTTAGGGAGTTCAGATATTTCAACCTCACTGTGGACATATCCTTCTACGCCTCCATCCGCGACCTCCCCACCCGGGCTGTGCAGGGCAGAATAGCGGAGGGCACGTGGTCCGCCGGGGGGAGCCTCGCCGTGTGGATAGGTGATGTGGATGAAAACGTGTGGTGGATGTGGCTTAAGAAGGCGAGGGAAGACGTGGGCATAGACAGGGGATGGGACGTCCTCTTCCCGCTACTGATCGCGGAGGCCAGCGACTGGCCGTTTTGGTACGGCAACGACATGGGGTCGCCCCAGACCTTCGACCCAGTCGCCAAGTCCGCCCTCATTGCGTACTACAGACGGGCCGGCCTCCAGCCACCCGCCTACCTGCTCTCGTCGGCGTACCCCGGGGGGACCCCCCGCGAGGTGGTTAAAAAAGGCGACGGCAACGTGACCACCTACGGCGGGCCCGCCGTGTATGCAAACACGACACATATATGGGCCCGGGGAGGGAGATGTGGAGTTGTCTACGTCTCCAACCCGGCCCTCCCCAGGTCGCCGTATATGTTCAGAGGAGCTGTGCAGGGGCTCCGCGGAGAGAGGCTCAACATATTCGCCGACATGGCAATAGACAGCTGTACAGGGACAGTCTACCTCTCCGACGGCGGCAGGTTCTACCCGGTGGGCAACGTGGCTAAGCTGAGCTTTGTGGGGGCCCAGCCGGGCGGCATGCTCTACGTCGAGTTCAACGGCTTGGTCTACTCCCTCGGCATACCCGAGGCCCCCGCGGGCCAACAGCTGCTACTAGAGGTCTCGGACCCCTCCGGCGACGACTTCGGCCCCGGGAGGTATCAATATCCCAAAAACCCCGTCTTCAAGCCAGGCGTGTTCGACCTCCTCGGCTTTGCCCTGTACGACCTAGGCGATAGGCTTAGGCTTGTGTTCAAGATACGCGAGCTCGGCGGAAACCCGTGGGGAGGCCCAGCCGGCTTCTCGCTCCAGTTCTTCCACGTATACATAAACAGAGGCGCCGGTGCTAGAAACGACACGCTTGGCCTCAGGTTGGCGCTCTGCAGAGAGGCGGCGTGGGACGTGGCCTTGTTGATAGGCCCCGGCTGGACCGGCGGCAACAGGATAGTATACAGCGACGGCTCGTCTATAGACGACGCGATGGCCATAAGGGCAGGTCCAAACAACACGGTAATCGCCGACGTCCCCAAGAGATACGTGGGCAACTTCGACAGAAGCTGGAAGCTCACCGTCTTCTTAACATCTTGGGACGGCTACGGCCCCGACAACATCAGAAACTTCGGCGTGATGGCCGACGAGTGGACCGTAGGCGGCGCGGACCCCGTCGCCGTGCTGGCCGGCGTGGCGCCCAGGGTCTTCGACCTGCTGGCCCCGACCGCGGAGGCCCAGACGAAGGCCCTCACGACGTATCAAGTCTCCAGACTGCCAAACGGAACATACGTGGGCAAGCCCGCCGTAGTGTGTCTATACACATCGGCGGAGAAGCCGCCACAGATACAAACCACTACGGTCACAGCCACAGTAACCGCCACCTACACCACGACGATACGCGAAACAGCTACAGTAACCGCCACAACGCCGGTAACCACGACGTATCAAGTCACAACAACCGTGAAAGAAACCGCCACGGACTGGACCGCCACAGCCGCCGCCGCGGCGCTTGCCCTAATAGCCGGGCTGGCGGCAGGCATATTAACAAGGCGGCGGAATCTATAAAAACTAAATACATATTTTTAGACCATGAACAAAAACCTCCTAATTGGAATACTTGCAGTAGTTATAATCATTATCGCCGCCGTCGCCTACCTAGCCACCCAACAACCCCCAGCCCCCACACAGACCACAACAAACCAGCCTCCAGCAACTCCCACAACGCCAACACCCACGCCCACTCCAACTCAGACCACGCCCACTCCTTCGCCCACCACGCAGCCCACAACGCCCACGCCAACGACAACTCCTACAACGCCAAGCCCAACGCCTACGACCACGGCTCCGCCGCCTGCGCAGAAAGTAACGATAAGGATATGGCATGCGCTTAACCCAGAGGAGGAGGCCGTGTTTAAGGAGATAGCCGCGTTGTATACGCAGAGCCACCCCAACGTCCAGATCATCTTTGAGAACAAGGCGCCGGACCTCCAGACTGCGGTATTAGCTGCGATTTCCACAGGGGAGAAGTTCGACTTGTTCATATGGGCACACGACTGGATCGGCCTCATGGTGGAGGCCGGCGTCCTCAAGCCGGTGGATAACGAGGTGGCGGACGTCTTGCCTAAATTCGCCGTGCAGATACCCCAGTACAAGGGCCGCATCTACGGCCTCCCCTTCACTGCCGAGACCGTCGCGTTGATATGCAACAAGAAGATGGTGCCCGAGCCGCCTAAGACCTTCGCCGACCTGGCAAAAATAATGCAACAGTACAACAAGCCACCCCAGAGCTATGGCATAGCTTACATCGTAAACCCATACTTCATATCGGCGTGGATCCACGGCACGGGCGGCTACTACTTCGACGACAAGACCGAGAAGCAAGGCCTCACGGACCCCAGGTCGATCGCCGGCTTTGAGTTTTTCAAGAAAAACGTCATGCCATACGTCGGGCCCAACCCCACCGACTACAACACTCAAGTTAGTCTCTTCCTCAGCGGCCAGGCGCCTTGTATGGTCAACGGGCCGTGGAGCATAGGCGCCGTCAAGAAGGCGGGCATAGACTTCTTCGTGGCTCCGTTGCCTCCGGTGAACAGTAGCTACGTGCCGAGGCCCTACGGAGGGCTTAAGATGTTCTACGCCACCATCTACGCCTCTAAAGAGGCCATAGACTTCATGAAGTGGTTCACCACAGACCCGCAGGTGGCCAAGATACTGGTACAGAAGCTCGGCTACGTCCCGGTGATTAAAGACATCCAGATACAGGATCCGGTGGTTCAAGGCTTCTACGAGGCGATTAAAAACGTCTACTTGATGCCTGTCTCGCCGAAGATGCAACCGGTCTGGGGGGCCGTGGACATCGTCATACAAAACGCCATAGTGTCAGACCAGAAGACCATCGCGCAGGCGGTGCAAGACGCGGCTAAGGACCTCTGCGCCAGAGGTCTCTGTTGATGCGGCCCCAGCTACTAATACTCCCGGGCCTCCTCCTTTTTCTCTTCTTCAACCTTTGGCCCATAGTCTACTCTATATACATCTCCTTCACAAACGCCAACATACGGAACTTCCCGCAACCGCCTCCCTGGGCCCCCGAGGAGCTGAAGCAGGCCCGGCCGCCGCCCGACTTCGTAGGCCTGGCTAACTACGCCTCGATCTTCACGGGCCCCGCATCGGCGGGCTTCTGGAACGCCGTGCTGTGGACCCTTGTGTTTGTCGCCGTGTCTGTACCCGCGAAGGTTGCCCTCGGGACGTTTGTAGGTCTTTTGATGTCCTCCGAAAAGGTGTTGGGCAAGTCTGCGATGAGGGCGTTCTTGATAGTCCCCTGGGCTCTCCCGCTTATACTTTCTGTGGTTGCCTGGCGCTACGTCTTCGACCCCACCTACGGCGTCGTCAACCAGATGCTGTTTTCGCTGGGTGTGTCGAAGCCGCCTGACTGGTTTGTGAACAAGGACTACG
This sequence comes from Pyrobaculum sp., assembly GCA_009903905.1. Next base: position 6,350 of record WYEI01000296.1, read on the forward strand.
CCTACGCCGCCATGGTGGTTATCGAGGCGTGGCTGGCGTATCCCTTCATAATGACCGTGGTGATAGGCGCCTTGGCCAACATTCCCCGTGCAGCTTTTGAGGCAGCGCAGATAGACGGCGCGGGCAGGTGGGCTGTGTTTACGCAGATAACTCTCCCGCTCATCAAGAGGCCGCTCATCTACGCCTCGGTCATGACCGCGGCGGCTTCGCTCCAGTTCTTCCTAGTGGCGTTTCTGTGGAACTTCATACAGCTATACGACCGCTTCATGCTGGCTTACGGCTACTACTGGGCCTTCGGGTCGCCGTTTAGAGAATACGGCCTAGCCGCGGCGGTGCTGTCAACATCTGCTCTTGTGATATCTGTGTTTATGATACTGGCGATAAGACTCACCGGCCTCATGAGGGGGATGTATGAGAGCTAGCCTGGCACAGACCTCAGTGGCTGTCTTGACAACGTTTCTACTCTTCTACCCGGTGCTCCAGATAGTTCTCCTCTCGCTAAACAAAATACCCTACTTCAGAATAGGAGGCGACTTCGTCCCCACCTTTGAGTCCTTCCAGTGGGTTGTGGAACAGCCCGACTTCTGGCGCGGCCTCGTCAACAGCTTAATCGTGGCGGGGGCCACGGTGGTTGTAGTAATCGCCTTGGCGTTGCCGGGGGCATACGCCTTCAGCCGCTACAGGTTCAAAGGCCGCGATTCCCTCCTCTCCTTCTACGTGGTTTTTACCCAAGTCTCGGGCGGCCTCGGCATCGCGGGGCTGATCGCCTTATTCGCCATCGTGTCGGCGCTGGGGCTGAGGAACAATCTGCTGGCGCTTGCCCTCATATACGCGG
>WYEI01000187.1 GCA_009903905.1 Pyrobaculum sp.
CGCCTCCTCCAGCTCCGCAGCCCTCTTCTCGGCCTCCTCCAGCCTCCGCCGCAAGTCGTCCAGCCTGCTCCTCAACACGGGGAGCCTCTTCTCCAGCTCCTCCAGCCGGCCGCCTGCCCGTTCCCGCCGGGCTCTAAACTCGTCGTGTACGTCCTTTACCACCTCGTCCACCTTGTCGAACTCGTCGAGGCGAAAGATGCGGTCTATGTAGTCGGTCTCCTGCAGTATCCTCCTCAACTCCCCCTGCCGGATGTAGAGCAGATGTGCGTATTCGTCCAGCCTAAGGCCCAGCTTCGAGACGAGAGTCGCCGTGACGTCTGAGTCGCCCCGCGCCACCACGCCACCGTCCACCGCCAGGTACGTGCCGGAGGAGACCGTCCCCTCTTCGCCGAATCTCCTAACGACGACGATCTCCCGGCCCCCGTGGCTTATGTACAGCTTCACCTCGCCCCACGCGGCGCCTCTCCGGAGGAAGTGGCTCCACCTCCTGCCGCCCCACCTAGTCACCCACTGCGACCCGAAGAGCGCCACAGAGATGGCCTCCATAAGCGAAGTCTTGCCGGCGCCGTTGGCGCCGTAGATGAAGTTGACGCCCTCGCCGAACCTAAAAGAGGCCTTGTCGTAGGCCTTGAAGTTTACGATCTCGATCTTCTTAATCATACAGAGCCTTTAGGAGGAGTCTTTTCGCCGCCTCTTTCTCGCCGTCGCGTATAAGCTCCATAGCCTTAAGCACCACGTCTGCGTGGGGGCCCAGCTTCTCTTTCATGATGCGCCACAGCTCCTCCACGGCGGTGCCCCTCAGCGCCACAGCATTCTGCGGCAAGGACGTCCTGTCCACCGCATCTACATGAAGCGCCTTGGAGAACCTCGACGCCAGCTGCCCCGTCTTGAGGCCGCCCTCTACGATGCCCCACAGCTCGAGCCTCACCACGGCGCCTTCTCTGTCGAAGAGCTTCGCCGCCTCCTCCACAGCGGAGATTGCCTCTTTGACCTCGCGGATGAAGAGCCTAACTCTATAAAGCGGCCTCCGGGGAGGTAGAGAGATCGGCTTAAGCGACGCCGCCTTCCCCGCCACATCTATAAGCACGACGCCCTTCTGGGCAACGTCTTGCGCCTTCTCGAAGCCGCCTCTGTAGTCCCAAGTCTCGAACTCCCCCACGTCCCAGATCTCCAACGAGCCGGCCCAAACGGCGCCTGCCGGATGCTTGGCCAGGTGGTCGTGGACGTGGCCCGCCGCTATGTGCAAATACGGCAGGCCTTGGAAGACCGCCTGCGGCATCGTGTAGTCGTCGTCCTCCGCGGGGTACCTCGCCTTGACTCCCTCCACGGCTTGGTGGATCGCGAGGATGGAGCCGGGAGGCATCCTCTGGAGCGATCCGCGGTACTCCGCGGCGTAGTCCCTAGGCGTGGCGCATGCGCCGAATATGTAGACGCCGCCCGCGTCCGCCGCCTCCCAACAGAGAAGCCGCGCCAGCCTCATCCTGTCCACAAGCCTAAGCGCCGTGTCGTATAGACACTCCCTAGGCCGGGGGCATCTCCCAGCCTCGGCCCGGTATCTGACGTAACTGAAGTCGTGGTTCCCACCTATGACGTAGAGAACGACTCCAGCCGCCTCCACCGCCTCCACAAACCGCAGGAGGGTCTTGTTGCTCGGCCTCCTCGTGTCGAAGAGGTCGCCTGTGACCAAGACGACGTCTGCCGACTTGCCGAGCCGCAGAGCCTCCTCAAAGGCCTTGAAGTAGTCCTCCTCCCTCTCGGGCAGGTGGTACTGGGCCCTGCCCAGATGCGCGTCAGACACGTGGAGGATCTTCATACTATCTCGACGATTTCCTCCAGCGCCTTGTAGACGTGAGGACAGGGCTTCCCGGCGCCGCACGCGCTACAGACAGGGCGCCCATCTTCTATGGTGACGGCGACCTCCCTCTCGCCATCTAGCAGAGTCACGGCTATGCGTCCGCCTTCGCGGACCTTCCTCAGCACCTTCAGCCTAGAGGCAGAGAGCAACAGACTCGGCGTCGGAGGGGCGCTGTATAGCCTCCTCCACATCTGCGCGATGTCTGCCGTTTTGTCCACCCTCCAGGCGGCGGCTAGGTCTATGTCTGCGCCGCCGTATTCCAAAACCCTGTCTCTCACCTTGACCACCACGGGGAGCCTCACCAGGGGGCCCAGCACCACGCCCTCACCCACGTCGAGGCCCGGCAGGTTGTCGAGGAACTCCTGGGCTAGGAGCTCGCTGCTTTCTCTAACCGCCTCCTGGTCCCTGGGGTTCACTATGCGCATGATGACTTGGCTCTGGCACTGGCTTATCACGTCGGGATCCACCTTGCTCGGCCTCTGGCTCACGATGACGAGATACGCCCCGAACTTCCTCCCCTCGGAGGCGACCCTAGACAGTGCCTCGTAGGATCTGGTCTTCCGGAGTGCCTTAGGCGGCGCGAAGCGGTGCGCCTCCTCCACAAGCAACACCACCGGCCACGGGATTTGGACCCCCCTGAGGGACCTCACATGTCTCACCCTTGCCTGAAATAACCTGTTGACGAGGTGCGCCACGACGTAGTCCTGCACCTCCTCGTTTACGCCGGCGAGGTTGAGGATGGTGATGTCGGCCAGGAGCTTAGAGAGGGGGGTGGACCGGGAGGAGAAAACGCCCAGCCGCTGAAGCCGCCTCAGGTAGGTCAAGGCGCTGAAGATGGAGTGTCTATCCTTCTTAGCCAATTGCCTCAAGTCCTCCATGGGGAAGTCCCCCTCGATTTTGTACTGCTGGAATAGCTTGTTCAAGGCTGCCTCGCCCCGGAGGGCTGTGTGGAGCACCAACCTGAGGAAGGAAAGCCCCAGGGGCTTGCCGGTGGACTTCTTAACCTTCTTGGCGTAGGACCAGGCGAGGTATATGGCGTAGCGGATCTTCTTCGCGCCTGGGGGGACCCCCGCCGCGTTGGCCAAGGCGTCTGGCTCGCCGTCTAGCACCCCTATTTTATACATCAAATCGCCGGTGTGGTGCCTAGACACCTTCACCACCTTCGCCGTGTAGGGCCCCAGCTTGTAGATGCTGTCTCTTATGGGGACGTACTCGCCGTGTGGGTCGATGACTACGATCTTCGCCCCCTTCTTTAGAAGCTCCTCTATCAAGACCACGGAGAACCAGGTCTTGCCGCTGCCGGTCGCCGCTATGATCGCCACGTGTCTCTTAACGCCGTTGAGGTCTAGGCAGATGTCTAAGTTGCGGCTCGCCAGCCTCCCCACGCAGAGGCCGTGCTCCACCCTAAACAACTCGGCGATTTCCTCATCCTCGGCGAGGTAGAGGGGAGACCCTATCCTGGGCGGGTGCTTCGGCTGTCTGAGGTCCCCGCCGTGGACGTACCCCAGCACCTTGACCTTGGCTATCTGCACCTCCAGTATGTTGTCAGACACCTCCCTGATCACGCTATACAACGGGAGATCCCTCTTGGCGGAGTAGGGGTCCCTATATAGCCTGACGATCTGGCCGAGAAGCCTCACGTTGACGTACTCGCCTCCGTCGTGCTCCACGTGGTCCACCGCCACGTAGTCGTAGAGGCTGATGGGCTTCTCCGGGTCCAGCGTGGCGAGGAACTCGAAGGGGGTGGCCGCGGCGACGACGTACCCGATCCTCATAGCCCCCACGCCATCTTCACCCTCCTGGCGACGCCCACCTCCTCCGCCATCTTCTTCAGGTAGACGGCGTACTCCGCCAGCTGGCCGGCCTTAAACGACGCCACTGCGTGGGCGTACCAAAGCCACGTGTTGTAGTGGATGGGGTCGCGGTACTGCTCCGCCAGCATTCCCACGACGTCGTCCACCTGCGCCGCGGGGTAGAAGGCCTTGACGGGGGAGCCGTCGAACATCTTGGCGCCCTCCGCCGGCAACTCCACGAGGAGAGACGCGTCGTCGCTGAGCCTGACGTAGAAGAAGTACACCTTAGGGACGGCCTCCAGCGCCTCCCTTATCCTCCCCACCACGTCGCTACCGAAGCTGTCCTTCAGCCTAAAGATGAGGGAGTCCTCCAGCCTCTCCTCCGCGGCCTTCACAAGCCTATCCACGGTGTTGATCCCCTTGTAGTTCATGTAGGCATCGCAACCGCCCACCAACATGGGCACGGTGTAGTGGCGGGGCGGCAGAAGACCCGTGAGGAGCTCCGAGTCTGTCACAGACTGGGTCACCAGAAGCGCCATCAGCCTGGCGGCCCCGTAGTCCTGCCTCCTGGCGGTTTTGTAAAGCTCGATTAGCTCCTTCCTAAACCTCCTAATCCACAAGACGGAGTACCAGAGAAGCCCCTTCTGAAACACGTGGTCCCGGTGCCTCTCAGCCAGCTTCTCAAACACGACGTGTTCCTTCAACAGCTTGAAGCTGTGGTCCTTCGACACGAAGACAAGCCTGGCCCCCCTGCCCTGGGCGGTTTTCAGCAGGTTGGCGAAGCTGTACAGCGCCGTGGCGAGCTCCGGCACGTAGTACAAGTTCTGGAACTCCCGCGTGAGTATTAGGTTATGGACAAGCCGCACGGCCTTGGCGTAGAGGGAGCCGTCCATAAGCAAGACGTCCACCCCGTGTTTCTCCAGAGCCCTGATGCCCACCAGCGACTCCGCGATTACAAGATACGCCCAGGGCAGAGAGGAGGAGTCCACAGTCGCCACGTCGGCGACGAACTCCCTTTCGATGAAGTCGGGACCCACCGCGGCCGCCCTCGCCAAGACCACATGATGCCCGTTGGAAAGCCGCACGACGCCGATGCCCCCGTCGACGCCCGCCGCCCGCAAGCCGGCGCCCATCGGCTCCACCCTCCGCCTCAACACCCGGTCCTCAAGCTCCTCCAGGGGGTACTCGTGATGAGGCCGGTTGCTCAAGTACTCCCTCAGCTTCCGACCAGCCGAAGACACGAACATGTCGAAAAAGTGATCCACGCCTATTTTATCCACAGTGCTTATATAGGTGCGACTTAGGCATACCACAGGAGGGTGAACCAAAACTTTCAACGCCCAGCCACTGGCGGGATAAAAAACATATTAATGGTTAACCTAGATAAGGCGTGGAGGATGTAATCAACAAGGTGGCCCAGGTGAAGGGGACTTTAGACTCCTTGTTCTTTAAGTTCACCGACGAGGTTACGGCGGCGCTCACCGCCGTGTTGATCCGGGAAAACTTCATCTTGATAGGGCCGCCGGGCACCGCCAAGACCATGCTGGTGGCATCCATCTCCAAGCTCCTGAAGGCAAAGTGGTTCTACCGCCTCTTAACCAAATTCACGGAGGTAGAAGAGGTCATAGGCCCCATAGACGTGGTGGAGTTATTGAAGGGCAACGTGCGGAGGATATACACCAACTCCATAGTGGAGGCGGACTTCGCCCTGCTGGACGAGATCTTCAACGCCTCCAGCGCCATATTAAACACCATGCTTACCATCCTCAACGAGAGGGTGATCTACGACGGCGGCCAAATCATACCGGTGAAGACCTGGACCGTCTTCGGCGCGACAAACAGGATACCAGACGAAGAGGAGCTCCAGGCACTATACGACAGGTTCCCCTTGAGGGTGTACACGAAATACGCTGAGCCCGACGAGACCGAGCAACTGATAAAGGCCGGGCTGAGGCTTAGGAGGGACTTCGACAAGCTGAGCCCCCTTATGACCATGGACGAGGTGAAGAAGCTCCACGACTACATACAGAACTACGTCTTTGAAAACACAGACACAGCCGTAAAACACATATCCCCAATACTCGCCTCCTACCTAGACCACGTGGTGATCTCCAACAGAACCCGCGTCAAGGTCCCCCTCTACGTCGTCGCATACCTCACCACGCTTGGCATCAAGCCCAGCGACATAGACGCTGCCACCCTCAGAGCCGCCACCCTCAAGGTGCTGAAATACCTCGTCAAAGACAGGGAGGACCTAGCCGAATACGAGTCCTTCCTAGCCACCCACATGCCCGGCAGCCTATCCGTCCTCTACGACATGCTTAATGAGATCAAGGCCCTAATAGCCAACAACGCCCTCTCCATAGCCAAGGAGAAGCTCAGAGAGGCCTACGAGCTCCTAGACAAGTCGCTGGCGGACCCCGTGACTTACCGCTTCTTCCAGGTGGAGATGGCGGAGATTAAGTCCACACTGGAAATGCTTAAGTCCCAGCTGTAATGGGTTCCCTCCTAAACGTAGACTACGGCGATGAGCTGACGCGGCTGAGGGTACACGAAATAGTGAAGTATTTCCAGAGGCTCGGCATCCCCCTCAAGCTGGCCAAGATACCGAACGACGTCATCGCCGACTCTTTTTATATACACTACAGAACGCCGATTCTCAAGGAGGAGCCTGCCGAGGAGGAGGCGCTGTGGCACCTCTTCGTGAAGACCTACGTAGCCACCGAGGTTTACCAAGAGGTGTCCAGGATAAGCCGCTACAACTACCAAGTCTCTAAGTCTGCCTCGGTGAAGTTGCTCCGCGCATACAACAGCCTCCTCTCGCGGATAGAAAGGGGGTCGTTGGAGGGGTGGGAGGACAAGAAGCAGGAGTTCAGAGAGCTCGCCCAGAACCAGCAACTGCGGCAGGAAATCTCCAGCCTGCTCAGGTTCTACATGGGGAGTATAAAGAACATTGAGAAGTTGCGCAAGGCAGTGACGAAGGCACTTGGCGACGAGGTGGGGAAGGAGGCGGCGGAGCTACTCTTCGACATAGACATAGACCCCTACAGGGCGAGGCTCGCCAAGATACTGGAGTCCCTCGTGGAGACCATCTCGGCGGTGCAGACAGAGATGGAGCAGGGCCCGCTGTCTGAGCGGAGGGGGGTGGTGTCGGGCGTCACCAGGTTGAGGGCGTTTTCAGACCTCCAGAGGGCCACCAACCTCAGCAAGGCCATCTACATCCAGTCGAAGGAGCTCTTCGGCTACAAGCTGGCCACGAAGTCTCTCTCCATCTACGACGCGACGTTGGACACCAGGGAGAAGATCTACCTGCTGGTGGATAAGTCGGGCTCTATGTTCTACACCCTCTACGACGGAGTCGCCATGGACATGACTCAAAAGATAACCTGGGCCACAGCGCTGGCGGTGGCTCTCATGAAGAGGAGCAGGAAATCCTTGCTGAGGTTCTTCGACCAGATGGTGTATCCGCCCATAACAAACATCAAGGATATAGTGAAGGCGCTTCTCAGGGTTCTCCCCCT
>WYEI01000183.1 GCA_009903905.1 Pyrobaculum sp.
TGACGCTTTATGTGGAGCAGAAAACGGGCAAAATCGTTCCGGTAACGGGGCCGCTTGGCATAAGGGTTGTCTCTATTGAATTCGCCTTGCCCAGCGACGACACTGCAGTCATATGGAGAGCCCCTCTGGTGAATCAGGCACTCAGGGACTTTGTGGCGCAGGTGGACTGGGGCCCGCTCGACGTCTTGGTTGTAGACCTGCCGCCGGGCACTGGCGACGCCCCCCTGACGATAGCGCAGAGCCTGCAGGGGGGGCTAGACGGGAGCGTCGTGGTGACCATACCGACCGAGATCTCGCGTAGGATAGTGTTGAAGTCAATAGACTTCTCCAGGAAACTTAACATCAGAGTTGCCGGTGTGGTTGAGAATATGTGTTGTTTCATGTGTCCCGGCGACGGGAAGGTGTACTACATCTTCGGCAGAGACGCTGGTAAAAGAATCGCGGAGGCGGCGGGGGTGCCGTTCCTAGGGGGCATACCTATGGACCCCGAGTTCTCTCAGTACCTAGACGCTGGGAGGCTCCACGAGTTCCTCGCGAAGGACAACGAGACTGCGAAGGCCGTTTTGTCTATCGTCGACAAGCTGGCGGAGATGTATAGGGACAAGCTGACGCAACAGGTCCAGCCGGGGCGGGAAAAGCCTAGGAGAATCTCGTTGTTGAAGCTCCCCGGCGAGGAGGAGGGGGAGAGCTAACTTCTCAGGCTTCTGCCGGTGAAGGCGTGCGGCAGTAGCTCGCTTAGCTTTGCCGTGACGACCTTCTTTCTGCTGGCCATCACTATGAGTGCTTCTGGGTTAAATTCGGCGATGACTTGTCTGCAGGCGCCGCAGGGCGGCGTCGGCTCCTCCGTGTCTGTGTAGACCACCACCGCCTCGATGTCTCTATCCCCCTCCGACACGGCCTTAAACACGGCCACCCGCTCGGCGCACATGGTCAGGCCGTAGGAGGCGTTCTCCACGTTGACGCCGGTGTACACCTTACCGCTTTTTGTCTCTACCACCGCGGCGACTTTGAACTTGGAGTAGGGGGCGTACGCGTTGTCTATCGCCGCCTTGGCCTTTTCGATCAGGTCTTCCATGTGTCTTAATTTATATATGGATTTAAGGATGCAGCACGTGGCGACCGCCGAAGAGGTGAGAAAGAAGATAGTGGAGCACGGAACATCTATACGTGATAGGGTTATTGAAAATCTTCCGCATAACTACGCCTTGCTGGTGGAGCAGGTCAAGTCCATCTCGCGGACCTACAAGACCGACTTTGACACGTTCGTGGCCAGTCTCTCCAACGTGAGGGGGCTTGATCTTTTGATAACATACACAGCGCTTGTGGCGTTGCTGAGCAAACATAAGCCGCTCAGCGATGCGGAGCTTAAGAACTTAGCCGCCGCGTATGAGAAACACGTCTACGACGTGTTCTCCGCCTCGAGAATACGGAGGGCCCTCGAGGAGGTGGGCGTCGAGAAAGACGTCGCAAACCAGGTCATCACAGACGTTTTGAGGGCTTCCAGCGTCATAAACAACAAATACAAGTCCCTACACCTCTGGATAGCTAAGCAGAGAAAAATCGCGGATTTCGAAAACGGCATTAGGGAAGTAGTTTTCAGGGGGGAGGGCGGCAACCGAGTCGGCAGAGGCGTGAAGCTCTTCCTCCGCCTCTTTATACACGAGACGAACATCCCGCTGGCTACCAAGATAGCCTACGGCCAAGAACACAAGAAGTACATACTCCACGGAGACATGTACACGGCGCTTGTGACGTTGAGATCAGGGGCGTTTGAAGACGTGCCAACTCTCACAGCCGAGAGGGTTAAGGCACGAGTCGCGAAAAGGCTACTCTGCGAAGCCAAAGAAGGCAAATGCCGCGACGTGGTGCTGAGGCTCGAAAGCATCCGCGGCCTCGTGAGACACGTGGGCAAAATAAGCGGAGATCCCGTGCTCTTCGAACGGGGCGCCTACGACATAGGCTCCAAATACTGCAAAGACTTGAAATGCGAAGAGTGCCCACTTAAAGACATCTGCAGAAGACACACCTTTATCAAAGTGAAATAATAAAAACAGGTGAATCAAGCTGGTTATGCTGAAGGGGAAAGTTTCTATAGTAACTGCGGCGAGCCGGGGCATAGGAGCCGGCGTGGCTTCTGTCTTGGCGAGGGAGGGGTCAGACCTAGTCATAGCGTCAAGAGACTCGGCGAGGCTTGAGAAGCTCGCGAGGGAGCTTGAGGCTAAATACGGCGTCTCGGTGGTGCCCGTCCAGGCTGATCTAACCAAGAGGGAGGACGTGAGGCGGATAGCGGAGGCCGCTATCCGCCACTTCGGCAAAGTGGATGTGTTGGCCTACAATACAGGGCCGCCTAAGCCCGGCGCGTTTATGGAGCTCTCCGAGGAGGATTGGGAATACGGGGTGAGGCTTCTCCTCATGAGCGCCGTCTGGATAACCAGAGACGTGTTGCCCCACATGGCTGAGAGGAGACAGGGCCGTCTGATATACATAACCTCATCCACGCTGAAACAGCCGATTCCGACGCTTACGCTTTCCAACGTCATTAGAATTTCCCTGGCAGGCCTGGTGAAGACTCTGGCATATCAGCTGGGGCCGTACAACATCTTGGTTAACGGGATCATGCAGGGGTATGTTGACACTGAACGCGTCAGGGAGGTGGCGGCCGCCAGGGCGCAGAGGGAGGGGCGCAGAGTTGAAGACGTCATAAAAGAGGTAGAGAGGGAGGTTCCCCTGGGCAGGCTGGCTAAGCCGGAGGAGATCGGCGAGCTGGTGGCCTTCCTGGCGTCAGACAAGGCCAGCTATATCACTGGGTCGCTGATACTTATCGACGGGGGGAGGACCCTATGTATATAGGTTCAACGAGGCAAACAGCTTGTCTACAATTTCTCTATTTATCTTGAAGCCGTATTTAATCTCTAGATACGCCTTTCTGAAGGCCGCCACGTCGCGCCTAACCGAGGCCGGGTCCTCGCCTCTCAGCACACGCGCTATGAATCTAGCGATTTCTCGCATCTCGTCTCTCCCCATGCCGAACCGCGTCATCTCCTGGACGCCTATTCTAATTCCGCTGGGCTTCAACATGCTTTTGTCCCAAGGCAGGGCGTTTTTGTTGACTATTACGTTCGCCTCCTCAAGCAACGCCGCAACCTTGTCGCCGCCGCCGAATTTAGAGACGTCTACCGCCACCTGGTGCGTCTTCGTGAACCCCTGCCTTTCTGCAACCGGCGTGATTCCCTCCGCAGAAAGCGCCTCGGCCAGCGCCTTGGCGTTCTCCACTATCTTGGCCGCGTATTCTCTTCCAAACACCTCCATCTCGACCAGAGTCACGTAGGTGGCGGCGTAGCGGTGCAGGTGGTAGTTGGAGGTGAAGGTGGGGAACACGGCCCTTTGTATCTGCACATTTACCTCATCCCCCAACACAGTGGCTATGAGCCCGCCTTGAGGCCCTGGAAAAGTCTTGTGGGTAGACGTGGTGGTTACGTGGGCGCCCTCTTTTAACGGGTTTGGAAAAACGCCGCCGACTATTAAGCCGAAGACGTGTGCCGAGTCGTGGAGCACATAGGCGCCCACAGTCTTCGCGATTTCTGCTATCTCCTTGACTGGATGCGGAAACAGATAAAGCGACGCTCCGAGAATTACGAGGTTCGGCCTCTTCTCCTCTATAACCTTACGTGCGGCGTCTACGTCTATGTTGAAGTTATCCATGTCCCACGGCAACTCCGCAGACCTGAGTCTGAGCGCCTTCAGCCCGCCGACTGTGTTGTGGCTTATGTGCCCCCCGAACTTCACAGGCAGAGAGGCGACGAGGCCTCCCTCGGGGGCCAGGGCGAGATACGTGGCCAAGTTAGCCACTGTGCCGGAGATCGGCCTCACGTCGACGAACGCCGCGCCGAGGGCCCTGGCAAATCGCTTGGATAGGGAGTCCTCCAACACGTCTACATATTTCGTCCCCTGGTAGTACCGCTGGCCCACCGTGCCCTCTGCATATCTACCAGCTAAGTCATTCACGTAGAGGAGCTCCGCAAGAGGCGACATTACGTTTTCGCTGGCGATGAGGTTTATAGTCTCGCCCCTCCTCCAGGCGTTGTGTCTTAATACGGTGTCTATGACATCCATAACCTCTTGGGGAAACATAGCCCATATATTTCGCCAGAATTAATTGTTTAGCCCCGCTCTAGCGATATTATCCGAACCTTGGTATGTGGGTACTGACCCTCCTCATCTTTCTCCCACTTCTTCAACATGTCCCAAATGGTTAGGAACGCGACGCCCACGGCGAAAAGCGCCTCCGGAGCCGGGGGGAGGTCTCTGGCCTTGATTGTGACGTGGGCTCTTAGCGTGTCTGCTACGTCTACGTCTATTTTGAGGTGTTGAACGGCGGGGCAGGGGCCCCCCACGAGTTCGCAGAGCCTCTTGACGTTGAGGGCAACGGCCGTCTGCGCCGCATGGAGCGGGTGGCCCTTCTCCACCGGCTTATTGACCAGCTCTAGGTTCCTCATCTCCATCTCGCCGTATGCAGACGCCAGGAGGTCGCCCTCTCTCGGAAGAGCGGTCTCTACGGGTTGCGGCGGCGTGACTGGCTGTGCGACGCCTTTACGTTTCACGTCTACTGAGAGGTTCTTCAAGGCAGTGGAGCCGGAGGCCACGGCTCCCGTCAACGCCCCGAAGAGGACGTCCATCTCGACGCCGGTTTGCCACTCGGCAAAGCCCTCGACGTAGAGCTTGCCGTCTCTGCAGTGTGCAGAGGCTGAGAGAGGTAGTGGGTGCAGAAACGGGAGGTAGCGGTATGCGTTCGCCGCGGCGCGTATGGCAGACGCCGTGTTGCAAACGTTGACGGAGATCTCGACGGAGGCCTTTGCGTATCTAGAGACGTCGGGTTTCCTAGAGACGTCGACTATCATTGAAAGCACCTCTCCGCGTCTTCGTGCAACCTCCTAAGCTCCGACTGTGTCAGCTTGCGTCTCTCGGCCCTCTGGAGCAGGATCTTGGCCGCTAGCAACCTGGCGTTTCTCTCGTCTAGCTCCTTCATCAAATGGCTTAACAACTCGTCGCAGTTCTCCACAGGCGCGTCGACGTACTTCTCAAAGAGCTTCGCCTTCTTTATCTCCACCTCGACCCAGGAGTGGTCTACCTGCGGCACGGGCCATCTGTGGCCGCAACGTTTACACACAAACTCGCTACTCGGGAGGAGCATTAAGTCCCTTGAACCACACAGGGGGCAAGACACGAGCTGTTAGATAGATTGAGTTAAAATGCCTTTAGCAGTGAAGCCTCCGCTGTTCTATCCAGTTCCGAAGCCTTGGCCCGTAGACCCGTGGCGCCAACGCGAGGTCTTGCACGGTGCGGGACCCCGTGAGGAACATGGCGACCTTGACCTCTGTAGCTACCGTCTCTATCTCCTCTCTTAACCTGCCCTCCAGCACCGCCTTTAGAAACGGCTGGGACATGGTGAAGAAGTTGGCGCCGAGGGCAATCGCCCTCGCCCCGTCGAGGCCGCCTCTGATGCCGCCCGACGCTATGACGAAGCCGGTATATGCGGACTTAACCTCGCAGATGGAGGCCGCGGTGGGTATGCCCCACGTCTTGAAGGTCTCGGCGGCTCTTTGATGCGGGCCGGAGGCCCTGGCGCCCTCTATGGCCACGAAGGAGGTGCCTCCGAAGCCGCCGACATCTACGGCGTCTGCGAGGCCCGTGAGTCGGGCGGCTACCTCTTTTGAAATGCCGTTGCCCACCTCCTTGACGATAAGGGGCTTGCCGGCGGCTTTTTTGACAATTTTTATTTTTTCCAGCACGCCTCTGAAGCGGGGCTCTCCCTCGGGCTGCACCGCCTCCTGTGCTGGGTTTAAGTGTATTGCAACGGCGTAGGCGTCGATCATGTCGACCGCCTGGGCCACCCACTCGGCCAGCTTCTCCTCAGACAGCTCAGCTAACTGAGGCGCGCCTAGGTTGGCCACCTTGGGTACAGATGGGGCGTTCTGTTTAACCACCTCAAACGTCCACCTCACCTCTGGCTTCATCAACGCGATTCTCTGAGAGCCGACGTATATGGGTATGCCGAACTCCTCGGCCGCCTTGGCCAACTCGGCGTTTATCTTACCGGCGAGCTCCGTCCCGCCCGTCATGGCGCCTATGCCAAATGGGGCATTTACCTTAACTCCCAAAAAACGCGTGGAGAAGTCCACATCAGAGAGGTCTATCTCAGGAAGCGCGTTGTGTATGAGAAAAACCTCCTCAAGCCAAGAGGTGCCCACCTGCGAAATTTCCGACGCGGCTAGGTAGATGTGGTCGTTCTTCCGCTTATCTATCGCCATTACTGTTTCTGTTGCGCCCTAGCCCTCACACATCCGCGGCCGGTACAACGCGAGCCGACGAAGCCGACCTTCTGGCCTGGAGACGCCGTCTTAGGCACAGGGGTGCCACCCTTCTGGTGCGAGCCGCCGCCGTGTGGATGCGCATACGGCGACATGGCCTTGCCTCTGACGAGCGGGTACTTCCACGCCTTTGCCTTGGCTCTGTAATACTTTTTACCGGCTTTCAACAGAGGCTTCTCGATCCTCCCGCCGCCTGCCACTATGCCGACGGTAGCCCTCCCCCTTGAATCAACCTCAACAGTCCTTCCGCTGGGCAACCTCACTATGGTCTTGTTTTCTTCAGGTTTCTGGCCTATCACCACGGCGTATGTGCCGCCGGACCTGGCGAATTTGCCCCCGTCCCCCGGCCTCTTCTCCACGTTGAAAATCATAGTGCCCTCGGGGATCTTGCCCAGCGTCATGACGTTGCCCGTCTTTGGAGACGCCGCCTCGCCCACCTCCACCACCTGGCCCACGTAGAGACCCTCCGCGGCGTAGTTGAAGAATTCAACGCCGTTTTCCAGCCTTATCTTAGCCACCGGCGCGTTGAGGCCCGGCTCGTGGAGGATATCAACCACGTAGCCTCTCCCCGAAGCCGCCGCAAGCGGCGGATACCTCACAGGCCCGTCTCTCTTCCAGCTAGGCGACCGGAACTGTGAACCGCCTCTCCCCCTCCTCTGCACAAGGATCCTCTTGCCCATCGCGCACCAAGAGAGAACAGTTTATAAACATTATGCGGAGGAGGAGGCGATGAAGTGATGCATCTCGTCTGACCCGTGACGACCACACGGCACGCGGAT
>WYEI01000255.1 GCA_009903905.1 Pyrobaculum sp.
CTGGGGAAATTCGGCTACATGTGGGTCCTCGGCTACATCTTCGGCTTCCTCACCACCTTCACCTCCTACATCGCAGGCGCCTTCACCCTCGGCAGAATAAACGAGGAGCTAGGCGGCTGGCGCATAGGCAAAGCCGCCAACTTCTGGATACTCACAGCCCTCCCACCGCTGGCGCTTGCGCTGAGCAGACTAGCCGCCTTCGAAGAAATACTGAGCACCGCCGGCGACATAGGCGCCTCCCTCTTCAGCGGGATAATACCAGCGCTGATGGGCATAGCCATACGGCAGAGAAAAGGCAAAACCATAGCCCCCGGCGGGATCCCCCTGGCGGTGGCTGTCCTCCTCTTCTACGCCGTCGGCTTCGCCTACGGTGTTGGGAAAATGTTCTAGTCAGCCCTCCAGGCGGCTATCACCAATCCACAGTGTCCCGACGCCTTCATCACCAGAGAAAGAGTGCGGCGGCCGGGATTTGAACCCGGGACTTCCCGGTTATGAGCCTTACGCGGGGCTCCGCCCCAGAGCGCTCTAACCAGGCTGAGCTACCGCCGCCGAGGATAAACAAATTGACAAGTTAAAAGCTTTACCGCCCACGCCCCCTCAGCCCCGCCGCCGAGAGCCGTTACTGCGGCCATAAGCGTTTCAGCTCTGTCCGCCTCGTCGTTTCGACAAACAACCGAAATCTCGCAGAAGTTAAAAAAACACCGGAGCACTCTGTCGTAGGAGTCAGTTGAGGTGGGTTGCCGTGGGCTTCGCATCGGCGTTGGTGGCGCTGTCGGCCCTCGTAGCGGCGAGCCGCAAAGACGTCGTCAATAACAAATACGGGGTGAAGGTGACGCCACAGCAGTCAAGAGAAGGCGCCGAG
The DNA here is from genome assembly GCA_009903905.1 of Pyrobaculum sp. Next base: position 863 of record WYEI01000255.1, read on the forward strand.
GACCTACAAATCATCTTGAAGAAGGGCGGGAGGCCTCTTCAACACGCCGTGTTTATCTACGCCCCGGGTGGCTACACCTCGGCAACGGCTCCCACCGGAGGACTGTGCCGCTGGGCAGATTCACAGCCGAGGGACAGAGATTAATCCACAAGCTGGGGTATAGAGGGGCGGAGGGTGAAGGCGCGGCTCGGGCTACTGGTGTTTGCTCAGGATCACGGAGAGAGACAGCGTGAAGATGCTGGAGGTCTATACAGACGTATTCGCCGTCCCGCTGAACCCCGACCAGATAAGAGGAAAACGCGTAGTGGTGGAGCGGGAAATCACACCCATATATAAGGTCGAGCACGCGCTGGAAGACGCCGCCCATAGACACAAGCCCCTGCCACGACCCGCGCTTCAAGCAGTTAGAGTACTGCTACATGGGAGACGCCTACTGCCACTACTGGGCCCTGGACTCCTCCACCTACCTAGACACAGTGATAGCACCACTAGCCACAATATACCTCCACAACGCCACCGGGCCAAAGATACGAAAGGCAAGCATTCTCCTTTGGCTATACTTAAGTAGCCGTACAACGACGTCTCTGTCCTTCGACGTAGCAGTAGGGCTACGCGGCACGAGGCTGTCGCTGGCGACCGGGATAGGCTTCGTGCTGAGAGACACCTCTAAAGATATAACTTACATAGACGTAGAAGGCTTCGCATATAACTCGAGGTATGACTTGTAATTGCAAAGCGGGTACACATACCGTAAAGGAGAGTTGAGGGTTGGAGGTGGTGCGGGGGGTGGGATTTGAACCCACGCAGGCCTACGCCACAGGGACCTGAACCCTGCCCCTTTAGCCGGGCAGGCGGGTAGCCGCCCGCCCCATTGACCTGGCTCGGGCACCCCCGCTCAGTAGAGGAACTTATACGGGCTTATTAAGTTTTTACGACGTCTTTAAACCGCCCTGCGACGCCCGCCGCGGCCATTTTTTCGATTTCTTTGTCGCTGTATCCCAGTTCTTTGAGTATCTCTTCTGTGTGCTGGCCGAGAGCAGGCGGCGGAGTGTAGTTGCCTATCTCCAGCGTTGGGGAGTTTATGGGGGATCTCAGTTGCTTTATTTGGCCGAAGGGGCTCGGCGTCTCGATTACGATTTTTCTGTGTATTACGTGGGGGTCGGCGAATACCTGTGCTAGGTTGTACACAGGCGCCGCCGGTATGCCGTTTTGCCACATGAAGGTGATCCAGTGGCTCACCTCTTTCGTGGCGAATATCTCCTCAAGCATCTTGACGAGTTCTTCTCTGTTTTTGACTCTGTCTTTATTTGTCCTGAAGCGGGGGTCTTCCGCTAGGTCCGGCCTGCCTATGGCATCGCAGAACCTCCTCCACAGGTGGTCGCTACCTATCGCCAGTATGAAGTAGCCGTCTTTCGCCTTGAAGGCTTGGTAGGGGACTATGGTGGGGTGCGCGCTTCCCATCCTCCTCGGCGGCTCGCCGCTGGCGAAGTAGTAGCTGGCTTGGTGCGTCAGCAGAGAAATGGCGGCTTCTATAAGCGGCACCTCTATGTAGCCGGGGCTGTCGCTCAAGACCGCCGCTGTGACGGCAAGCGCACAGTAGAAGCCAGCGGCGATGTCTGTTATAGGCACCGCGAATTTGACGGGAGGCCTGTCAGGCTCACCTGTGAGATCCATCAATCCCGACATCGCGAGGGCCACTAGGTCGTAGGCGGGCAGATCTCTGTAGGGGCCCTCGCCGAATCCTGAGATGGAGCAGTATACGAGTCGGGGGTTTTGTCTCCTCAACGTCTCGTAGTCGACTCCAAGTCTCTGGGCCACGCCTGGGCGGAAGTTCTCCACAACGGCCCTAGCGGTTTTTGCCAGCTTGTAGACCACCTCGCGGGCCTCCTCTCTCTTTAGATCCAGCACTATGGATCTTTTCCCTCTGTTTACGCTGGCGAAATACGCGCTGTATTTCTCGCCGTATGACGGCGGCCCCCAGTACCTGGCGTGATCGCCCTCGGGCGGCTCTATTTTTACTACCTCGGCGCCTAAATCGGCCAGGAGCATGGTGGCAAAGGGACCCGCCATAGCGGCGGTGAAGTCTAATACCCTAACCCCCCTAAGCGGTTTCATGACGACTCTTCTTGACCAGGAGATAAAACGCCGGGAGACCCACGGCCCCGACTGCGTTTATCAGCCAGTTAGGTACCAGCAACATCCCGCCTAAAACTACGAACACTACGCGTTGCAATACGCTTAGGGCTCTTCCGCCTATCCACCCCATGTTGGCTATTGTAAATGCCCAAATTGCGGCCAGCACCATAACGAATTTTACTAGAAACATATACACAGTATACTGGAGACCCGCTGTTAATAAAGTTGGCATAATCAATAGGGCAGTTGTCTCGTAGCTTGTGAGGAAGAGCGCCGCAATTATGTACTTGGGGAGCGCCACCTTAGCGGCCTTTATGCCAACATCTATTGGATTTACCCCAAACACCGAAGCAGCGGCGAAGTTAGAAAGACCCACAGGCGGCGTTATATCGGCAAGTACGGCGTAGTAGAAGAGGAACATATGCGTCGCCAGTAGCGCGGCTTGTTCAGGAATCCCCATGGCCGTGGCAAATCTCACTATGGCGGGCGCCGTGAGCAATGAGGCTGTGATGTATGTCGCTGTTGGAGGCACGCCCATGCCTAGAATTAATGAAAAGACTGCAACAAAGAAAATAGCCACATAAATTGACTGGAAGAGGCTCGTCAACACCACCGAGAAGGTGGCGCCGAGCCCCGATACAACCACCATAGCCATTATGAAGTTTGCAACCACGATGGAGCTACCCACCGAAATCAATAGCTTGAAGCCATTACCCAGCCCCTCGACCACGTCTTTGACCTTCGGCCTAGGGCTTAGGATAAAGGCTAAAATAATCGAGATAACCGTGGAGATGACGACGGCCGCAGTGATTGTGTAGCCTGCGAGGAGGATCGCTATGACAATCAGAATCGGCACAAGTCCGGCCCAGCCGCCGCTCCTCAGCCAAGTTTTAACGCTTTCTCTCGCAATGTCAAGCTGTCTTAGCCCTGCCTTCCGTACGTAGTATTCGTTGTATAGTAGTAAGGACGTGATGTAAAGCGCTAAAATGGGCACGGACATCACCATGATCCAAACATATGGTATCGCCAGGATTTCCGCCATTATGAACGCCGTGGCGCCTAGGATAGGCGGCGTTATAAGCGCCACCGTCCCTATGTTCGCCACTAAACCCGCAGCGGTAACGTCGTCATACCCCGCCTTCTTGAAGGCGTCTTTCAGCGAATTGCCTACGTAGGCAGCATCGGCGGCGCCCGAACCTGAGGTCATCCCAAGCACCACCCCAAGCGCAACAGCTGCGCGGCCGACGCTCGAGGGGTTGCGGCCGAGTAACGCGAACACGCCTCTGGCCAGCTTATCTCCATACTTCAGCGCCGTCAACACGCCGCCGAATATGGCGAAGTACACTATGTACTTGACAGAGACGTCGGTCACAGTGCCGAAGAGCGCCGCCTCGGTCTCTATGTAGGTCTTGGCGATGAGGAAGTCCACGTCGAAACCGGCAATACGCCAGGGAGGCGGAAACATGTATCCAAACATGTTGTAGAGCATGAAGATCAAGCCCAATATGGAGAGGACCCCGCCGACGAACCTATACACGACCCCCATGAGCAGAAGCGTCAAGCTCCAGCCCATTGCCAAGTCCCACGTCTCCGGCGTCACAGCCCTATAGATAAGGGTCTCGTAGTTCACCACGAGATACACATAGGGCAAGAAAGACAGGCCGGCCCCCACTAGGTCCAGCCTCTTGTTGTACCTCGGCGTAAGCGGGCCCACGGCAATGACATAAGCCGCCAGCACCATTAATGCCTGTAAAACGTCAAGCTTAGGCAGGAGGACTAGGGTAGGCACGATAGCCAACGCCGCGAAGATATACCCAGCAAAGGGCGAGGGTCTCGGCGGATACACAAACGAGTAGAGGTAGCCCGCGGTGACTATAAACCAGACGTGTGTGGCCCTCACCAACTGAGTCATGTCAAGTATCGGGGTCCTTACGGCATAGCTCAGCGGGGTGAAGGGATGGAAGAAAAGATAGATATGGTAAAGAGAGGCGGCGGCAAGGAAATATAACAAGAGTCTTTCCTTGGCCATATTTGGACGACTAAACATGTATTTAAGGCTTCAAAGGTTACTTTCTTAAATCGGTAAATAGTTACCTTATATTTCATAGAACTGCAGAAAACCACGCCGTCTATAGCTGTGCGGGCGAGAGCGCCGCCCACGTCGTAGATCCCCGACGTGTAGTACTCCAGCGTCTTCTCGTCTGTAAACATCCAGGCGTAAAACCGGCCCCCCACGTAGTTGAAGATAAGCGACACGTTTGAGCCGGTCACGGAGTTCTGGAACTCCACCACTATGGAAAGTGGGCCCGGGGAGAGGAGAAAAAGGGTGTGGTTTATGACCAGGAGGAGCTCGATCACTTGAGCACCCCCTTTTCTCTGTAGTATCGCAATGCGCCTGGGTGATACGGTATCGTGCCGCCGTAGTACAACAAGGCGTTTTGTAGGTTCGTGTCTTTAGCCGCAGCGATGGATTTCTGTAATATGTCTAGGTGGTCAAACACCGTCTTCGTGATCTGATACGCCAGGTCCTCCGGCATGTCTTTGTGACAGACAAACATGTTCCAGAAGGCTAGGGTCTGCACGTCTTTATCAGTCCCGTAGATGGTCTTTGGTATTACAGACTTAGAGGCCAAGCCGGGGAACTTCGCGAAGAACTGCGTAGCCACCTCGTCAGGCACCTCTATCAAGACTAGAGATACGCCGCGTTGCTTGAGGGCGGCCGCCAGCTCAACAACTGAAGACGTGGGCAGGCCGCCGCTCCAGAAGTAGGCGTCTATGGCGCCGTCTCTAAGCGCGTTGGCGCTCTCCGCCGCCCCCAGCCTCTCCCACTTGGCGAAATCCTTGGCGGGGTCTATCCCAAGTACCTGCAGTAGGAGCAACGCCTCGACCTCGGTGCCGCTGCCGGGGGCCCCCGTGGAGACCCGCTTCCCCTTCAGGTCGTAAATGGTCTTGACGCCGGAGTCGCTCCGCGTCACGATGTGGAGGTAGTTGGGGTACATGGCCCACAATATCGCTATGGGAGCCGGCTTGTCCTTAAACTTGTCGTGCTGGCCGGTGTAGGCTAGATAGGCGGAGTCCGGCAACACCGTGCCGCAGTAATACAAGCCTCTGCCCGGATCAGTCTTGTCTCTAATCAGAAGCAGGTTGTCTATGGAGGCAGCCGTCTGGATGGAAGAGGCGTCTATGTTTGTGAAGTTCTTCAGAATTCCGGCGATAACTCCGCCGTAGTAGTAATATACCCCTCCGACACCGCCTGTAGCGATGATAACAGTGTATCTCATCTGAGGCGTGGCTGTAGGCGTCTGCGTGGGAGTCGGCGTAGTAGGCGGAGAAGGCGAGGCGGTGGGCATGGGCGCCGCCGGCGGCTGAAGGGCGAAATACGCAATAGCCGCTATCAACAACACCGCGATTACTGCCGCAATAATTGCTCCATATTTCATGGAGAGATGAAAATACCTGCTTTTTAAAGTTTACACCTATGCCTTATCTAAATATAGATAATATAAACATTTTACAAACTAATAAGTCAATTACTTCTTTGCAAAGACGGGGCGGGGGTCTACCTTGTAGAAGGCGCGGCCTGCGCCGTGTAGGAGGATGTTCACCTTCTTAAAGTCGAAGCCCCATTGGTCGGCGACGCCTGACGCGACCCACGTATCTAATACGCGGAAGATATACAGCGTCACCTCGCCCACCTCCACCTCTTTGTAGACCTCCACCTCGTACGCGGCGAGGGCGTCCGCCATGCGGGGCACGTCTACCTTCTGCGACGGAGCCAGCCTAACGCCGAACTGGGCAACCTTATCCACCTCGCGGCCGCTGACGCTTCCTAGCCTGTAGACCAAGTCGGCGGCGTCTATGGGGGGCACGTTGAGAGTGGCGTATCTGTGGTGCCGGAGGCACTCGTGGGTGTAGGAGCCTCTGTCCACGGCCACCGCCACCGTGGGGGGATCCTCCGAGACGGGCGTATTCCAAGAGGCAGGCATGAGGTTCAGACCC